>DATAMU010000066.1:0-4789 GCA_036266605.1 Candidatus Acidiferrum sp.
TGCGCCGAAACGCTCGCTTCGCGCTTCTACACCGATCCGTCCACGCTGAACCTCGAAAAAGCGCGCATCTTTCGGCGGACTTGGCAACTCGTCGGCACACTGGACCACGATTGCGGTGAAGTCAACGGCGCCAAACGCACGATTCGCGACCCCGAGAGTTTTTTCACCGCGGATGTGGCCGGTGAACCCATCATCATCACGCGCGACAAACACGGCGAGCTGCGGGCTTTTAGCAACGTGTGCCGCCATCGTGCGGGACCCATCGCCTCAGGCAGCGGCTGCAAAAACGTGCTGCGCTGCGGGTATCACGGCTGGACGTACACGCTCGACGGGCGCTTGATCGGAACACCCGATGTCGAAGGCGTGGAATTTTTCGATCGCAGCGCGATGGGAATGGTGCCGCTTCGCGTCGAGACGTGGGCGAATTTCATCTTTGTCAATTTCGACGCAAACGCCGAATCGCTTTCCGCATTCTTGGGCGACATTCCTGAACAGGCGCGGGGCTTCCGTTTCGAGGGACTGCAATTCGCGGAACGACGCGACTACGTCATTCAGTGCAACTGGAAGGTTTACGTCGATAACTATCTCGAGGGGTACCACATTCCGATCGCGCACCCCGGCTTGATGCGCGAGATCGATTACTCGCAGTATCGCACCGAGACATACAAATACTATTCGCAGCAGTTCGCACCGATTCGCGCCGTGAAACCGTCTGACTCAGGCGAACGATTCTACGCACCGGGCGCCGCAGGACGGCAGCAAGAGGCGCTCTATTTCTGGATATTCCCGAACTTGATGCTCAACATTTATCCGGACAATGTGTCGACCAATTTGATCGTGCCGATTTCGCACGACAAGACACTCACCGTCTTCGAGTGGTTTTTTCACGACGTTGCGAGTACGGCGACCCGGGAACGAATCAAGAAAGCCGTGGCGTTCAGCGACGAAGTGCAACAGGAAGACATCGGCCTCTGCGAAAGCGTGCAGCGCGGACTTCAGTCGAGCTTGTACGACCGTGGCCGCTATTCGGTAAAGCGCGAGAACGGCGTACATCACTTTCACTTGCTGTTGGAGCAATTCCTTAAGCAGACGATTTAGAACGCCGTGGGACTCGGCAGGTAGAGTCTTTTAACAGTCCAGGCATCGACGTGTGATGGCGAGTTTTACCATATTCCGTGGGTGCGACGACCGTGACCCGGACGCCACGATAGCAATCGCCGTCGGCAGCAACGATGTCATTAGCGCCGTTACGACGCGGTAACAGGATGGGCTGCAGTACGGATCGGATTTGTAGGGGAGCTGGCATCAGCCGACGCATCCAATCGTCAAAATCATAGGGATTTCGGCAATTTCACAAGAAATCGTTGTTCAGGTTGCCTTTATGTGCGTATAGAGATAAGATTTGAGTGTGACTAGCCAAGCTTCAATGCGCGGGACTCTCTGTTGTGCGTGTTGTATGTGTTGCGCACAAGTGCGTTCTGGCGCTGAGGGGCTTATCGTCTAGAGACTGATTCCAGTCTGACTGTAACCGAACCCACCGCCAGAGATGCTGGCAGGTGGGTTTTTTGTTTTTGGGGCCGTAGCCAAAGGGAACGAGTTGATGACCCAGATCACGATAGAAGAAACGGAACGCCGAGATCGCGCCGCCGCGGATCAGATGCAATCCATCGCGGACGCCGGGCGCTTGAGCCATCTTCGCAAGCTCGAAGCCGAGAGCATCTATATTCTTCGCGAAGCAGTCGCGGAGTTTTCGCATCCGGTGATGATGTATTCGATCGGCAAAGATTCTTCCGTGATGCTGCGGCTCGCGCAGAAAGCGTTTCACCCCGGCAAGATTCCGTTTCCTCTGCTGCATATCGACACGAGCTACAAGTTCCCAGAGATGATTTCCTTTCGCGATTCGTACGCGAAAGAAATCGGCGCGCAGCTGATCGTTCATCGAAACGAAGAAGCTCTACAGGCTGGCGCGAATCCGTTCGCGCTGGGAACGCAAAAGTGCTGCGGGCTTCTCAAGACCAAGAGTCTTCTCGACGCCCTTTCGGAAGGCGGATTCAACGCGGCGTTCGGCGGAGCTCGGCGCGACGAAGAAAAATCACGCGCCAAAGAGAGAATCTATTCGTTCCGCGACGCCCACGGCCAATGGGATCCCAAGAATCAGAGGCCAGAGCTGTGGAACCTCTTCAATTCGCGCATCGACAAGTCCGAAAGCATCCGCGTGTTTCCGCTCTCGAATTGGACGGAGCTCGACGTTTGGCTCTACATCCTCGCGGAAAGTATTCCGATCGTGCCGCTTTACTACGCCAAAGAGCGTGAAGTCGTATTGCGCAATGGCTCGCTCGTGGTGATTCACGATCGGAGCGAGTTGCAATTCGGTGAGGAGCCGCGGCTTGTGAAGTGCCGCATGCGCTCGCTCGGTTGCGTTCCGTGCACGGGCGCGATCCGTTCCGAGGCCGACACGCTGCCAAAAATTATCGAGGAGATGATCTCGTTCCGGCGTTCGGAGCGCGAAAACCGCGCCATCGATCACGACGAAGAAGGCTCGATGGAGCTCAAAAAGCGGGAAGGCTACTTCTAATGTCCGCCCCATTCGCGACCGCTGAGACTTTCGACTCGTTTTTGCAGCAGGAATTGAAAAAGGATCTGTTGCGCTTCACCACGGCGGGCAGCGTTGACGACGGGAAATCGACGTTGATCGGCAGGCTGCTGCATGACGCCAAAGGTGTTTACGAAGATCAGCTCGCCTCGGTGAAAAAGAGCAAGGTCAACCGCTCCACTGGACTCATCGATTTCTCTTTGCTGACGGATGGATTGCGGGCTGAACGAGAGCAGGGCATTACGATCGACGTTGCGTATCGTTATTTCGCCACCGCGCGGCGGCGTTTCATTATTGCCGATACCCCGGGCCACGAACAGTACACGCGCAACATGGCGACCGGGGCGTCCACGGCGAATCTGGCGATCATCCTCGTTGATGCGACGAAAGGGTTGTTGCCGCAGACGCGGCGCCATTCCTACATCGCGTCGCTGCTCGGAATCCCGAATCTTGTTGCGGCTATCAACAAAATGGACCTAGTCGATTACCGCGAGGACGTTTTTTCGCGGCTTAGCGAAGATTTTCTCGATCTCGCGGCTCAGCTAGGCATTGCGTCGGCGACATGCATACCCGTCAGCGCGACCGAAGGCGACAACATCGTCCAGCCCAGTACGAAGACGATGTGGTATTCCGGACCGACCCTTCTTGAACATCTCGAAACTGTTCCAGTGCTCGAGACTGGCTCGATTGAATCGCTTCGTTTTCCCGTTCAACTCGTCATTCGCCCCGATTCGACGTTTCGCGGTTTTGCCGGGCAGATCGTTGAAGGCGAAGTTCGCGTCGGCGATTCGATCGTCGCGTTGCCGTCGGGCAAGGCGACAACTGTGCGCAATATTGTGTCATTCGACGGCAACCTCGAATCTGCCGGCCACGGTGAGTCGGTCACGCTCGAACTTGCCGACGAGATCGATGTGAGCCGCGGCGATATGCTGGTGTCCCCACAGAAGCGGCCGGCCGTTTCAAATTCGTTCGCTGCCACCGTCGTGTGGATGAGTGAAAAGCCACTCGCCGTGGGCCAAAGCTACCTCGCGAAGCACACGACGCGTTCCGTGAAAGCGCGCGTGACGAATGTTCGCCACCGCGTGAACGTCAATACGCTCGCGTACGAACCCGCGCGCGATTTGGAAATGAATGCGATCGCGGTCGTCGATGTTGAGGCGAGTCGCGCGCTTTTCTTCGACCTTTATCGCGAGAGTCGATCGACGGGCAGTTTTATCCTGATTGATCCGATCTCGAACGCAACCGTCGCGGCGGGAATGATCCTGGAAGACCGCGCGCAGCTTGCAGCGGTTGAGCCGCGGCAAGACGCTCCCAACGGAACCTCCGCCCGCTCCGTATCACCGGCTGAGAGATTTGAGCGGCACGGTCATCGCCCCGCGACGTTCCTGCTTTCGAGTTCGGTGATCGAATCGGCCGAGCGGGCTCTCTTCGCGGCCGGTTTCGAGACCATCGTTTTGCGGGCTGATTCTTTGAACCGCGACTCGTTGCCAAAAGTCATCGATCTCTTGTACTCGGCCGGATTCGTGATCCTCGCTGATTCCGGCATCTCGGATGGCGAGCTGAGTGGCAACTTCGAAGGGGCACACAACGACCGAACGATGTTCGACCTGTCCGAAGATTTGGATCGACTCTCGAGCGATGAGCTGATCTCGAAAATTCTGACCCAAGCGCAGTCATTGCGACTCGGATCGGCAACGGAGAAACACGAATAGCATGCCAACCGCCGAATACATCGAAAGAGTCGAAAACAACGGCGCCGAAACGATCGTTGCGGACCTGGTTCGCGAAGCCGCCGCGAATTCTGTTTGCTTGACGTGCAGCTTCCAAGCCGAAGACATGATCGTGCTCGATCTTTTGCGGAAGCATCTGCCGCATGTCCCCGTCGTCTTCCTTGAGACGGGCTACCACTTCGCCGATACGTATCAATTCCGAGACAGGATCACGGCGGACTGGAAGCTGAATCTTGTGAATGCTTTGCCGCGCCAAACGGTAAAGCAACAGGAATCGGAACTCGGAATCTTGTACACGGATGATCCCGCGAAATGCTGCCAACTCCGCAAGGTTGAGCCGCTGATGGCTTCTCTCGAACCATTTGAGATTTGGTTCACGGGATTGCGGCGCGAGCAATCACCAACTAGAAAGAATTTGAAGAAGATCGAGCATCACCGGCTTCCGAGCGGCAAGACGCTGCTCAAG
>DATAMU010000067.1:0-7604 GCA_036266605.1 Candidatus Acidiferrum sp.
TCGGGCGCTAGCGTTTCCGTCGGCGCGGCGTTATACGCGCACGAAAGGATTCGCAAAGATCTCGCGAGGGAAAATTCAGTTGGTCGCGATCGCTTGCGCCGATTCCGTTGGGGTCTGTTTCAACCGCTGCGCGGCTTGTTCCAATGACGTATCCGGCGGCACCGCTTTGAAATCCGAATACGTCTCGTCTTCCTGCACATCGATCGTCTTGAAGAGCAGCGCCTTCCCGGTCATATGCACGTGCATCACCGAGACTTCCCAGACCTGCGGCGCCACTTGCTTCTGCTCCACATTGAAGGTTCCGCCCTTTTCCAGATGCCCCAAAAGCCCGCCGAAAAATTTCACTTCGCTGGTGAGCGTGCCGTCAATGGCCGCCAGGCGCTTCTGGTCCGCATCGACGAGCACGGTCCCCTCCATGTGGTGAAACACCAGCGCCCCGCGGTCCGGTGGACGAAAATTCGGATTCGGCGAAAAGCGCAGCCGCACCAGCCCCCGGTCGTTGCCGTCATATCGAAAATGAAACGCGTCTGGAAACATACGCATTAACTTGTGAGCCTGCTCCCCGTCGTCATGCTGTTTTTTCTGCTTTTGACGCACCAGCGCCGGGTCTGAGATGACGCCCTGTATTCTCGAATCCTCTTTCGCCAATTGGTCTGAAGTCAAAGGCCGCCCGCCCACAGCAATCAACCGATCGATCTCGCCTTGCCGCGTCTGGTAGACGTCATACAACTTGAGCTTGCCATCTTCGCGTTTCGTCTCGTGATAGCTCCACAGAGAATGATCCTGCTTTTGCGCGTTGACCTCATGATCAAAGAAATCGCGAGCAAAGTCGTCCGCGTTCGCCGGGAGCTGCGACTGAATCGCAGCGCCACCGTGCGATACCGCGCCGCGGGGCCTGCTGTCCGCTCGCGCGGTCAACGCCAGCGTCAACATCGCAAGCCCCAGCAGCAGGGCCGCCGCTAGCAACCATGGTAAAAGCTGATCAGGAATCAGATGAGCGTGATGTGCCGGCAACGCGTGCTGCGCGCGCGACCGCTTGATCGTGGCGACGGGCACCCTGGATGGCGATTTCCCCAGCATCGCTGCCTCGGTGGCGTTGGTGGACGCCTAGTGCCGCCAGCATGAGAGTCGCGCGACTCGGGAGCAATACAAGGTTTGCCTTAGACGGCCGCGTTAGTCCGCTGAGTACTTTGGAGATATCAACCCCGCCTTATCCCTTACCGCTCGCTTGCGCGCTCACCGTCGCTTTTGTTTGCTTGTCCACATCGGTGGCCGAGGGCCCGGTAATCAGCAACGCACCGCGATTGAACGTCAGATACTCGAATCCCCATTGAATAAACACAATCACGCGGCTCTGAAACTCCACGATGTACATCAAGTGGATGAACAACCAAACCAACCACGCCGGCAAGCCCCAAACCTGGAAGCCGAAAATATTCGCCACCGCGCGATTGCGCCCGATGACCGCCATGTCGCCTTTATCGAAATAATGGAAGGGCTTGAACTCGCGCTCGCCTTTCAGCCGCCCGCGAATCACCTTCGCCACGTACGCACCGCCCTGCATCGCCACCTGTGCGACCCCCGGCAGCGTCTTGCCGTTCTTCCCTTCGACCGTAGCTAAATCACCGACCACAAAAATGTTCGAATACCCCGGCACCGTCAGATCGGGATTGACCTTGATCCGCCCCTGTTTGTCCGTCGGCGCCTTCGTCTTCTCACCCAGCTTCTTGCCGAACTCCGTCGTAATGACGCCGCCGCCCCAGAGCACCGTCTTCGCCGCCAACTTGCTCGTCTGGTCGCCTTGTTTCAGAGTCACGCCATCATGGTCGATGTCGGTTACCATCACGCCTTTGCGAACCTCTACCCCCAACTTCGTAACCAGCTTTTCCGCTTTCGCTGAGAGCTTCTCGGGATAGCTCGCCAGCACTCGCGGCCCGCCTTCGATCAAAATAATTTGCGCCTCGGTCGGATTGATGTGCCGAAAATCATGCTTCAGCGTCTCTCGCGCGATCTCCGCCAGCGCTCCGGCCAGCTCCAATCCGGTCGCGCCAGCGCCCACGATCACAAACGTCAGCCACGCGCGCGCCTCGGCCTCGGTCTTGGCCCGCTCCGCCCATTCAAATGCATATAGAATTTTGTGCCGAATTGCGGTAGCTTCTTCGACGGTTTTGAGGCTCGGCGCCCATTCGCGCCAGGCATCCTTACCGTAATAGCTAGTCTTCGAGCCGGTCGCTACGATCAGCGAGTCGTACTCGAAATTCGCGCCATCCCGCAGAGTGACGCGCTTCGCGTCAGGATCAATGTCGACCGCTTCTCCGAGCAGCACCTGAGCATTTTTCTGGTGACTCAGGACCCCGCGCAATGGAGCCGCGATTTCACCAGGCGACAACGACCCGGTCGCTACCTGATACATCAGGGGTTGGAACAAATGAAAATTGCGGCGGTCAATCAGCGTCACTTCCACCGGCGCGCGCTTCAGTCTTTGCGCGGCCTTCAGGCCCCCGAAACCTCCGCCCAGTATCAACACCCGATGGCGCGGCGCCATTTCCTGCCTCCGTTTACAAGTAACCCTGCTCTTCGCCTTATCATCTCACTTTGTGTGCGGGTTGCTTCCCTCTATTGGATTCGCGGCAGGCGTCTATCGGTGCTTAAATTTAGCTGCGCGATGACGGCGATTTCACTGCTATTTCCTTTGTTTTCAGCGCGTGCGAATGAGCCGGCGTATTCGAAAAATTCGGCCGGCAGATCGGCGAGTTCTTCCAGCGGGGAGCCAAAACCCGTGCGTTCGGACCGCGATTCGCGTCCCATCGTCATCGGTTTTCTCGGCGGCTACGTGCGTCACGACGACGCCGTGCACACGACCGTGCAAGTCGCAAAAAGCCTGCGCGCCGCGTATCCAAATGCGGTACACGTGCAGACTTTCGAAAATCGCCGCATGAGCGACGCCCACGAGTTGATTCTCAGCTTGCTCGGCGCAAAATCCGCCTCCGCCCTGACGGAAGAACAAAAGCGCTCCGCCCAAATCATTTTGTATGGCCACAGCTGGGGCGCCTGCGCGGTCGTTTCGCTCGCCCGACAACTCAAAACCGAAGGAATCCCCGTCGTTCTCACCGTCCAGGTTGATAGCGTCTCCAAAGCAGGGCGCGACGACCAAACTATTCCCGACAACGTCCGCTACGCCGCCAATTTCTACCAGGACAAAGGCTTAATCCGCGGTCAACCGAAAATCATCGCGGCAGACGCGTCGCGAACCACCATCCTCGGCAACTATTTTTACGATTACAGCGCCCACCCCATCGCTTGCCCCGAATATCCCTGGTACACGCGCTTCTTTATGCGCAGCCACATCGAAATCGAATGCGATCAAAAAGTCTGGCAGCGCGTCGAAAATTTGATTCGAGAACAGCTTCCGGCGTCTCTCGCGGTCGCACCGGCGGCACCTGCGAGTAACGCAACAAACGCCAGCGCATCCAATGTCCAGCCGGCGGAAGCGACTTCCAGTCGCGAACAATGACTATCACCGACACAATCGAGCACATGGCCGCTGAGCGAGATCTACTGCGCCTGTTGTGCTCCATCCTCGTCAAACCGGTCACGCGGGTAGAACTTTGCCGTCTCATCGATCCCGAAAAATTCATCGATAACACGCAGCGCATCGTGTTCGAAGAAATCCGCGCTCTCGGCGCGGTCGACGCCAAGCGCCTTCTCGAAGTACTGCCGACAAAAGTCACCAACCGCGGCTTCCCCGATTTCGAACTCGACGAACTCCTCACTCCCAAACTCGTCAGCGAAGCGGACATCGAGAAACTCTTTCAAAGCGCTCTCCGCCTCATCGACGTGGACGAATCCGGCGACGGCGACACCCCCGACACAATCCACTAGATGGCGCATTGTTAAATGGAACGTACGGCCCGAGCGCTTCGTGTGATGACCTTCCTCGAAGCGATCGTTTTCGCCGCACTCGTCGCCATGTTCATCTGGCGCTGGCAAGCCATCGACCCCTACTCGTGGGTCGTGTTTCCCGTGTGGCTCGCGACGAGCTTTCTCCTGCATCGTGATAGTCCAAAAACTCTCGGCTGGCGCGCGGACAACCTCTGGCCCGCAACCCGCCAAGGCCTATGGATGTTCGCCGCCTTCATCGCCGTCATCTTGATCGCCGGACTTTCGCTCGGGGCACTCCACCGCACTCCAGCCCATCTGCTCGATCATCACAAATTCGTCGGTTATTTCGCCTTCTGCCTGCTCCAACAAATCGCCGTGAATTCGTACCTGATGAATCGATTTTTATTCGCGACGGCGTCGCTACCGAACCCCGATACGAATCCAGATATTCGCGAACGCCCGATCATGGCCGCCGCGCTCTCAAGCATGACGTTCGCGGGACTACACTGGCCCAACCCAGTGTTGGTGCCAGTAACTCTAATCGGCGGCTTCGGCATGTGCCTACTCTTTGCCCGCCAACGCAACATCCTCCCGCTCACGTTGGGCCAATCCATCCTCGGCGGCCTGACTTGGTGGGCCTTCCCCATCGCCTGGCACCACTCCATGCGCGTCGGACCCGGCTACTACTCCTTCGCCCACCGCCTTGTGAACTGGTAAGCCTCAATATTTTGCGATTGTGACCCTGAGCGAAGCGAAGGATCTCAGACGTAGGCTCCGTCGAAACTGATCCGCCGTGGCCGGCGGAGGTTGCACGCAATCTCACAAGTTCAAGTGCTCGTACCGTTGCAATCGCTCTGATTTTTTCGGCGCCACAACGCCGGCCCGCTCCCACCGGCCGGCAATCGCCATTCCGCACGAACAACACTTCCCGTCCACCAATCGATTCTCAATCACGTCATGCCAGGACCGCCGAATCAAAACCGTCCCACATGAAGGACAAACAGTATTGGCCGCATCCGTAAAAATATTCCCCTCGTATACGTAGCGCAGGCCAATATCCCGGGCAATCTCGCGCGCGCGATCCAATGTAGCCGCCGGCGTCCTACCCCGATCCTTCAACTTAAAATCCGGATGAAACGCCGTAAAATGTAGCGGCACATCCGCTCCCAGCTCCCGCAAAATCCACTCCGCCAACCGGCGCGTCTCCTCCGGATCGTCATTCAGTCCGGGAATCATCAAATTCGTGATCTCAAACCAAACATTCGTCTCGCGCTTCAACCATCGCAGGGTCTCCAGCACGGGCTCGAGATGCGTGAGCGTAATCTTCCCGTAGAAATTCTCCGTAAACGCCTTCAAATCGATATTCGCCGCATCGACATGATCGTAAATATCGTGAAACGCCTCGCGCGTGATGTATCCATTCGAAACCATCACGGTTTTCAGCCCGACCTCGCGCGCGGCTTTGCAAATATCGATCACATACTCGCCCCAAATTGTCGGCTCGTTATACGTGAACGCAATCGAATCGCACCCGTACTCCCGCGCCAACAGAGGCACATCCTCCGCCGCCACGGCCTGCGACCTCACCTGATCCGCGCGCGATTTCGAAATATCCCAGTTCTGGCAGAAAAAACATCCCATGTTGCATCCCGCGGTTCCCATGCTGAACACGCGCGTCCCCGGCAAAAAATGATTCAGCGGCTTCTTCTCGATCGGATCCACCTGCAACGCCGCCGGCGCCCCATACCCCAAGCTATAAAGCGTTCCCCCACGATTCACCCGAATAAAGCAGAACCCGGCCTGCCCCTCGCCAATCCGGCAATGCCGCGGACACAAATAGCAATGCACCCTCCCGCCATCAAGCGGCTCCCACCACCGCCCCTCATGCAGGAATTCCGTCTTCTGGAATATCTTCAGCTCATCCAAACCGCACACCTCGCCCATCTCGTCCTGGTTCGTCGCTTCTCATCCCGGCTCTGCGTACTCTGCGCAGTCTGTGGTGAAGCTCTTCCTTCCGTTTCGACTTTCAGCCACCGACTGTCAAGTTTCTCTAAAACTTCTCATCCGCCGACGGCCCATAGATCGCCGGCACCTTCGCTTCGTTCAACCTCAAGAACACCGTCAACTGCCCACGATGATGCGCCCAATGATTGATCACCGACTCCTGAATCATCACGTACCGCGGATTCTGACTGGCGACCTGCCCGCCCATCTTAAAGCTCCACGGCTTCATCAGATGCTCTTCGTTTGTCGCAGTAAGTGCTTTCTTAGCTTTGGCAACACTGGCATCAAACAGCGCCAGCAAATCCTTGGTCGAAGCCTGTTCGGGCGGACGAAATCGCCCCTCCTCTGGCGCTCCAAGATCGAAATCGTCCGTAGTAATAATCATCTCGATCCATCCTGGCATCTGCGCCACCAGCGCCGCCAAATACCCGAGGTTCATCGACCGCTCATGTGGCTTCCACGCATTCTTCCCCTGCGGCACCCGCTCCAGCACCTTGCGCGTCGATTTTCCTTCCCGTTCCAACTCCCCAAGAAACAGCTCCGTCAATTTCATGCCTATGCCCTCCATTACATAGGACGCCGCAACAAACAATTTGTGCTGCGCCATGCCATAATGCTCAGACACTCAAACGAATGTGGAAGCTCCTCCGCTACTACTGGCTCACCGCCAAGGGCTATCGCCTCAATCCCTGGAACAGCCCGTATCTCCGGTGGCGCTTCGAAACCTTCCTTGGCGCTGAAGCCGATCAGTTGACCGCCTCCAAATTCATCAAGCTGAGTTGGAAGTACCGCGCCCAACTGGAACGCTTTCTTGACTGGGCGGACGAACGGCGCCGCATCCAGCGTCGCAAACTATAATCGGGTATAGCGCGATCCGTCCCATTTTGGAACCGCCCCGACGCCCCATTCGCCGTCTCAGACCCGTCATTCGCCGGTAATGCGCGTTTGCTCCCCGAATACCCCGTGCCGCGTTTTGGCGCCTCCCCTACTCTGGCCTCGTCACGCAGCGCTGAGGGAGGTAGCAATGACCCAGGCAATCGCAAATCGCACCCGCAAGACCCATATCGGACTCGCGCTCATAGCTCTCGGCACGGTCATGATCTTTGCCAACGTCACCGTGGTGGCGAACTACTTCTCCGGCATCGAGACGCAGACTATCGGCACGCCCGCGGCCGTCGCCCTCGCCTTCCTCGGCTTCGCGCGCAACATCGTCTTCAATCCCTCGGCGCTGCTCCCCTTCGCTGGCGGGATATTGATACTATTCCTCGCATTCGCGGGAGTCTTCTTCGGATTGCTCTTGTTGCGCGATCGCACCCGCACCGTGGAGAACGCGTAATGACCGACTTCAACAAAGACTTCGACAAAGACGCGTACCGCGACTCTCTGAAACAAGACATTCGCGAACGCATCCACGACGAAATTCGCGACCGGCGCCAGGAACTGAAGGATCTGCGTAGAAAGCAAAAAGGCGCCCGCCGCAACGACCCGGCTCACGGCGCGATTGTCGGCGCCGTTGTTTGCCTCGTCGGCGTGCTCTTCCTGCTCGATCACCTCGGCGTTATTTCCGTCGATCACATCTGGCGATTCTGGCCGGTGATTCTGATTGTGGTGGGCGCGGCGCACTTGGCCGAGCAGGGACGCCAGCAGTGGGGCGCGTTCATGATTTTAGTCGGAGCGCTCTTCCTGCTCGATTCGCTCAACATCATGCATTTTCACTG
>DATAMU010000068.1:0-3823 GCA_036266605.1 Candidatus Acidiferrum sp.
TGGCGACAAACCAAAATTTCTCCCCGCCCGACGGTAAATCGACGACACGCTCGACACGCCGCTCGCGCACGCCACCACAATCGGAAAGAATGCCCCGAGAAACACGAGAAACGTCGCCGGCTTGTCCCCGATTCCAAAAAAGATAATCGCCACCGGAATCCATGCAATCGGACTAATCGGACGAAGCAATTCCATCGTGGGATTGAAAGTCTGATTCAGCGATGGAAACCATCCCAATGCCAGGCCAAACGGAATTCCCACAATCGCCGCCAACCCAAATCCGATCGCCACGCGCCGCAACGAATCCCCGATGTCCGCCCACAGCACATGCTTGTGCAGCAGCTCCGCCAATCCCTTTTCCACGCTGAGCGGCGACGGAAATACTTTTGTCCCCGTCCACACAACCGAGTAATGCCAGATCGCCAGCAGCAGTAACCCCGCTAACAGCGGCCAAAAAACTCTTTCCCACGTCGCGGGTTTTGCCTGCGCGCTCATGCGACGTACGCCAACCCAATCTTGCTCGCCAGTTCGTCGCGCAGTTCCAAATACCGTGCCGAACTCAAATTCCGCGGATGCGCAATGTCAACCGTCAGCACATCCTTGATCTGCGCAGGCCGCGAACTCAACACCACCACCCGATCTGCAAGTTGCACCGCTTCATCGATATCGTGCGTCACAAAAATAATCGTCCGTCGCTCCGCCTGCCAGATCCGCAACAACTCCTGCCGCATGATCAGCCGCGTCACCGAATCCAGCGCCCCAAACGGTTCATCGAGATACAAAATGTCCGGATTCACCGCCAGCGCCCGCGCCACTTGCAGCCGCTGTTTCATACCGCCCGAAAGGTCGGAAGGATACGTATGCTCGAATCCTTGCAGCCGCACCATCTGCACATAGTGCGCAATGCGTTGCTTCCGTTCCGACTCTGGCAGTTTCGACAAGCCAAATCCGATATTCCCCTCAACCGTGAGCCACGGAAAAACACCGCGCTCCTGAAACACCAAAATCCTCCGCGGGTCCGGCCCTTTCACTCTTTGACCGTCAATCGAAACCGATCCGTTCGTCGGCGAAAGAAATCCACCCATCACATTGAGCAGCGTCGATTTCCCGCATCCCGACGGCCCCACAATGCAGACGAACTCGCCCGGTTGAACATCCAGATTCAAATCTTCCAGCACGGAAATCGACTTGCCATCGCGCTCGAACACCATGCCTACGTGTTCCATTCGTAGCTTCACACCGGGCGTCGCCGTGGCCGCAGCTTGCATCGACATTCTTAGTTCTCCGGAAATCCCCACCGAAACGACTTCACCTGCTCCAGCGATCGCATCCCGAAATCCAGCAACAATCCAATCAACCCGATCACGACCATCGCGCCAACCACCAAGTCATAGCGATTCCCCGCGTTGCGCGCATCCACGATCAAGAACCCGAGCCCCGAATTCACCGCGATCATCTCCGCCGCCACAACAACGAGCCACGCCACTCCCAGCGCAATCCGCAATCCCACAATCAACTGCGGCGCTACCGCCGGATACAAAACACGATAGATAAACTGCGGCGTGCTCAATCCAAAGTTCCGTCCGACATCGATATAGGCGTCCGGTACGTTGTGTACCGCGCTCATCGCCGTGAGCAGCAACGAAAAGAAACAACCCACAAAGATCAGAAATATCGCCGAAAGGTCCCCGACTCCGAACCAAAGAATCGCAATAGGAATCCACGCCAGCGGCGAGATCGGCCTGAAAATCTGCACCAGCGGATTGAACGCCATCTCCGCGCGCGCAAACCAGCCAATCGTCAACCCTAGCGGTATCGCTGTGGCCGCCGCTAACAAAAATCCCCACGTCACCCGAAACAGCGACGCAACCACGTACTTGAACAGCAATCCGTGATGTAAAAGTTCCCCGATGCCACGCGCCGTCTGCCACGGACCGGGCAATAGCTGATCGGGGTGCCGGTTGATCGCAACCTGCCAAATCACCAACAGCACCGCGATGAACCCGAGCGGGCGCAGCCAACCCAGCTGCTTCAAAATCCACCGCCGATGAGCATTTCCACACCGCGCGCTCCAGCGCCGCCAGCTTGCATTTTTCGGCCGCGCGCACTCGCGCTGTCGCCTTCAAATGCATCTCGCGCACGCACTTGTCGTGTAAGGGGTAGCTGCATTATGGGTTGGATCCAGCTTGGGGAAATATCACCGTCGGCCTGAGTCTCTCAATAATACAAAAGGACTACCCGCATCGCCTCTTCCCGCTTCCATCCGCAGTCTTGGCAAAAACTCCCGCCCATTTCCGAGTTGTAGGGGCGCAGCCTGCTGCGCCCCAAGTCCGCACGATCCCTGCGTCTTGGGACCTCGACTCACCCCGATTCGAACAATTTCCGTTCACCGCGCCAAACTGCATTTCACTCTCAATCTTTTTCCGCCCGCTACATTTCCGTGAGAAAAAACCCTTCCCTCGCGCTACCATCTCCCGTGTACGTCTCATTTCGCTTTCAGCACTCCGCCTCATTCCAACATCGAAATTCATATCGATCGCTAGCGACCTATAAAATCACCCGTAAACCGCGCAGTTTCCGCACTTATGCAAGTGTTCATTCTAATCAGGATGAAGTCTTTCAGAATGATAGACTTTCGCAAAACCGGGGGGCACACCTCAATTCCGTTAACCAGCCACACTCGCGTCCTGCGACGCACCCCTGTCGCTTGAAAGCTCGCTTCACGGCCATCAGCTTCTTTTTATTTTTTCTGTCCGTAGTACGCCGTCGCGCCGTGCTTCCGCAAGAAATGCTTGTCGTGAAGATGCTTCGAGATCGGTTGCGCCTTCGGATTCGCCGTCACCGTCGCTGTCGCCATCGCCGCAATCTCTTCGACGATCACCGCCGCATGCGCCGCTTCCTTCGGCGATGCTCCCCAGCAAAATGGCGCGTGCCCCGCCACCAAAACCCCCGGCATGTGCAGCGGATTCAACTTCGCGAATCGCTTCACGATTGCGTGGCCCGTGTTCACTTCGTAGTCGTCGCGAATCTGCTTCGGCGTCAGCACGCGCGTCACCGGGATCGGCCCGTAGAAATAGTCCGCGTGCGTCGTCCCGAAACACGGAATCTCCCGCGCCGCCTGCGCCCACGCCGTCGCGAATCGCGAGTGTGTGTGCGCCACTCCGCCAATCCCTTCAAACGCCTTATACAAGATCAAATGCGTCGGCAAATCCGACGACGGCCGCAGATCACCCTCAACTTTTTTGCCGTCCAGATCGACCACCACCAAATCTTCCGGCTTCATCGATTCATACGGCACGCCACTCGGCTTGATCGCCACCAGCCCCTGCTCGCGATCGATTCCGCTCGCATTTCCAAATGTGTACAGCACGAGCCCGCGCCGTACCAATTCCAGGTTTGCTTCCAACACCTCTTCGCGCAGCGTTTTCAAAATCATGCGTTGCCTCGCGCCCTCGCTGCAATCCGCCGAAGAGCCGGCAGCACGCGGCCAACTGAAACCGCCGCCGCATCCGCCTTCCCAAATCCAAAATACAAGTCGCGATACATCGCGTACAACTCCTCGTACACCTTCGCCGCTTTTGGATCGGGCTCGATCACGCGATGTTTCGGGCAAAGCGCCGCCTGCGCATCCTCGATCGTGTCAAACGCCTTCGCTGCCATCGCCGCAAAAATCGCCGAGCCCAGGCTCGTCACGTCTGACTGCGGAATCAGAATCGGCTTGTTCAGCACGTTCGCATACACGCGATTCAACACTTCGTTTTTCTGCGGAATGCCGCCGCCATTGATGACGCGGCGAATCGGTACGCCGTGCTCTTCCATTCGC
>DATAMU010000069.1:0-4444 GCA_036266605.1 Candidatus Acidiferrum sp.
GCTCCAGTTCTACAGCACCCCGCTCGGCCGCAAGCTTGCCGCCGAAAGCCCGAAAATCCAGGCTGAAATCGAAGCCGCCAACCAGAAGGTCAGCACCCGCGTCGCCGCTGACGTTCTGAAAGACCTCCCCAGCGAATACGCCGGGATCAACGCCAACCAGGCGACTCAGCCCAACCAGACCAAATCGCAGCCCACGGCCCAAAACGCCACGCTCAAGAGCAAGGTGTCCAAGTCCCAGGCCGATTCCTTCGCCAGCGTCCAGCAGTAACGCTAGCGAGCCGGGGGGCGTAAGCCTCACCCTAACAACCAGTTCCAGCAACAGCCCTCTTCCTGAACTGTGCCGTCCCCGACAGTTCATGTCCCCCAAAAGGCGCCGCACACCCCGCGGCGCCTTTTGCTTTGTAGCGCCGGTTTACCCTGAGCCTCGAAGGGCATCTTGCCGGCGGTTTTCCGCTCAGACGGCAACCACGCTCCCGGTCTGCCCCTGCCGATTCACCCGGTACCCGCGGCTTCCCAGATCGCGGGGTTCGGATGCAACGCCACCGACTCCAACCCGACGATCACAGTCGACCCGTCGGCGCAGCGACCAAAGAGCCGCCACACGCACCGAAATGGAAATCTCTTCGATCGATCCGTCGATTCCGCTCGAAATGCACCTTGACAAATGTTTACCTTCTGCTAAACTATCTCTCGTAGAAAGCCACGCCCGAATTTTCCCCGAACCTAGTCAGTCGCAAATTTTCCAACAGGCATCCGTCTTAACCCAACAGAATCAGCCACTTGCACACTCTTGTTTTCGGCCATTCCCGTAACACACTGAAAACGCGCCACCTACACACTCTTTTAAAAAATAGGGGGGTATACCCTAACCGTCCCATTTCGGGAATCCGGCTCTGCGCCCTCGGCGATCTCTGTGGTGATTTCTCTTCTGGTCGGCGGTCTACGGGAACCGCTTCTTGATCTTCACGTCAATACCGAACGTCCCGTTGTAATCCCGAAGCGCCACGATCGACACGTTGCGATTCACGTTGTACTCCACCTGAATCACCTGCTCCTGCGTCGATCCCACGTTCGAGATGTAGGTAATCGTAATGTTTCGAGTCACTTGCTGCTGCACGGTCACGCGCGCCGCGGCGTTCTGCCCTGAGCCCGTCGAGCCGACACCGACCAAAGCCGGGTCGACGCGGAAGTTCGTTATCCCAAACAGCTTTTCCAGCCGCCCGCCGACCTGACTAGACACCGCTTCCGACAGCAGCGCCGTCGCACCCGAGGTGCTCTGCGAGTTGCCCGCGCTGCGCGACGTTCCTTCCGAGCTCGTCTGCCCCAGCGCGAGCAGCGTCACGATATCCTGCGCCGGCAGCGGCGGATCGGATCGATACGCCAGCGTCAGCTTGCTGGCCGGCCCGTTGAAATTCAGCGTGATCTCATATTGCTGAATCGTCGTGCTCGCCTCCACGTTCACCACGGGATCGAGCCGGAACGGATTCGCAAAATTGATGTCCCCGCGTGCCACGCGATAGCGATTTCCATGGAACAGCAAATCGCCCGACAGCACGTGAATGTGCCCGAGAATAATCGGATGCTCCCACGTGCCGCGCACGCGCAGATCCGCTTCGGCCTCGAGTTCCGCGCCCGGCCACTGCATGCGCGCATCCGGCGTGGACACCGCCTGAATGTCGAATTGCAAATTCCGCAAAAACGGCGAACTCGTCGAAGGCCCGTTGATTCCTTCTTTCGTCGAAAAAAGCGAACCGGCCACTTCGAGTCCGCCCGCCAATGTCACGCGCTCCACCGTGACGCGGCCCGAAAGTAATCCGCCTTCCGTCGTACCGGTAAGCCGCAGCGACCCTGCGGTGAGCCAGCTCATTCCTTCCGGATAGCGAATGCGCGTGCTGTCGCTGCGCGCCGTGATGTCGTAACGCACGGGCCGCTCCGTGTAATTGATGCTGCCCGTAAGATGCAGCGTTCCGCCGCCGGCTTGCGCCGTCAGATTCTCGAAATGCAGTCGCGTCGCGTCGAAAATCAAATCGCCCGTGATCGCGCTGAGCCCCGTCGGAAAATCGGCCAGGCGTCCGGATGCGTTTTCGATGTGAATGCGCCCCGTAATGCTCGGGTTGCTCAGTGTTCCCGCAAACGCAGCGTTCACTTGCGCCGATCCGCCGCTCGTGATGTCCGAAGAGAACGACGAGAGAAAACGCAAATCCACTTCACCGTTCAATTGCAGGTTCAACGCGCGTGCGCCGGCGAATTGCACGTTCCCCGCAATCGTCATGTTGGTGTTCGCACCTTTGAATCCCGCAGAAACGATTTCCAGATTGTCCCGCGACGATCGGAAGTGGATCGGTCCGGCATTTTCGAGCTGCACGCTCGCGTAGTTGAATTGCAGGTGCGAAAACTGCGCATCCACTACAATCGTCTCCGGATGCCGCAGCGCTCCGCTCACCGCGATCTCACCTTCCGCGCTGCCGTGTCCCTCGAACTTATCGACGTGCAGCGCGCGCGCCAGAAATGGATCGAGATCGATATTCTTGATCGCGACTCTTCCATCCAGATCGAACGGATCCGACAATCCGAGATTGATCGCGCCGGATAGTTCGCCGCCGCTGTTCATCGACGAACTCAGCGTCAATTTCGCGCGTTTTCCGTCGGAATTCAGGTCGCCCTCGAAGCTCCCGATCACCGCTTGCCCAACGCGCAAATCGACAACGCGGAACGTTCCTTCCGCTTCCGGCGCGGTTGCGGGCCCCGTCGCTTTGACCCGGAACGAAACCAATCCGTCCACCGGGAATCGCTCCGTCTGCAAATTGGAAAAGTTCGAGAGCGGAATGGTCGCGCCGACCAGATCGACCGAAATATTCTTGTCGGTCATCCGATATTCCGCCGTACCGGTCACGATACCCGCGCCGCGTGTCGCCTCCTTGCCGGCCGGGAACAATCGCAGCTCGGCATCGGCGATGCGCACCTCATCGCGCGTCGCGGTCAGGTGCCCGCGCAAGCGATTGAACAGGATGCCGTAGACTTCGCCGTCGGCAAGATCGAAGAGCCCGTTGATGTTCGGCTCGCGCCGCGTCCCGCGCCCGTGAAATTGCCCGGTCAGTTTTCCATGCACCGGATAGTTGATGTCGATCAGTTCCTGCAACGCATCCACCGGCGTCGCGTCGAAATTCGCGTCGATCGACCATGCATTGTCCGGCAGAAAACTCCAATCGGTGAGTTTGAGATTTCCATCGATGAGCGTATCGATCGCACCGCGCCGCAGATGTCCGCGCGTCAGCGTCAATTCATCCGGAGAATAAACCAGATCGCCGTCGAGCAAATCGACGGTAATGTTTTCATACCGCGCGCGCTCGGCGCGAATATGCCCGTTGAATCCCGTGCCGGTAGGATCGGCTTCGATTTTTCCGTCCCAGCTCACAGCGCCGGTAAGCACTTTTATTTCGTCGGGCGAGCCCGGTTTGTTTCCCGCGATTGCATTGATGAAGTCTCGATAGCTTTCGAGCGCTCCGGTTTCCACTTTCAAATCAAGTTCCGTCTCCGTCGGCGCGTAGTGTCCGGTTAAATTCCCACGCGACGACGGCGTCTCAAACTCACCGAACGGAATCTCGAGCAATTGCCCGTCGTATTGGTAGCGAATCGTCCAGGACGCATCGACCGGAATGTGATTTTCCGCAATGTCCTCCTGCGAATTCCAATACACCTTCGCGGAAATATCGAAGTGCTCGAATCCTCCGTTCCACGTCTCCACCGTATCCGCTGACAAAATCGAATCCCAATGCAGCTCATTGACCGGAAAATGCAGCTCCTCGATCGAAGGCATCACTTGTGCCAGCTTCATGCCGTCGATGCGCGTCTCCGCTTTGAAGAACAAGTGATCCCACAAAATCGTCACTCGCCCCTTCACGGTCCCGCCAAACGCCTCCGCTAAAAAGTTGTTAACGACCAACCCCTTGTTGTCGATCGTCACGTCGCCCCGACTCGAAAGTCCCGACGCATGAAAAATCGGCAAGTACGTCAGCGTAATGTCCGACCCCGCATAACTTCCTTTGCCGTTAAACTTTCCATCGGCGTACGTCGCTTCACCGCGCACGTCAACGAGCCCGGTCGGCGTTTCCTGTGAACGCAGCGATTCGCGCAGGTCGAGCAAATTCACCCACCCGCGATAGCGGAAACTCCACTTCGGATTTTCGAAATTCGTCATCTCGACGTGACCGTCGAAATGCGTGCGCTTCGCTTCGATGCTGGCCTGTTCGATCGTGAATCCCTCGGGCGTCAACGTGAACGTCGAGGAAATGCCCACGGGAATCGGCCAGAAACTCTTCGACGTGAATTGGAATGATTTCCAATCGAGACTGCCGGTATAAATCGGCCGCGCCGGAGTTCCGCCGAGATCGACGACAAATTGCAAATCGCCGCCTTCTACGGCCATCGGCGTCTTGACGTCGTT
>DATAMU010000070.1:0-4075 GCA_036266605.1 Candidatus Acidiferrum sp.
CACGCACATCTGGCGAAGAATCCAAAATTTAAGAGCCGCAACGACGTTGACGTTTGCGAGCCGATTTCGGTCGATGGCGGCGTCGATTACGTTTTGCATTTTGCATCGCCAGCGAGCCCGTTCGACTATTTGAAGTTTCCGATCGAAACGATGCGGGTCGGATCGGTAGGGACGCAGAACGCGCTCGATCTAGCGCGCGCGAAGAAGGCGAAGTTTTTCATCGCTTCAACGAGTGAGTGTTATGGCGACCCAGACGTTTCGCCGCAGCCGGAGAGCTATTGGGGCAAGGTTAATTCGATCGGGCCGCGTGCTGTTTATGACGAGGCGAAGCGCTTTGGCGAAGCGATGACGATGGCGTATCACCGCTATTTCGAGGTCGATACGCATATCGTGCGAATTTTCAACACATATGGCCCACGGATGCGGCTGAACGACGGCCGGGCGCTACCGAACTTTGTGCATCAGGCGCTGACGGGGAAGCCGATTACGGTTTACGGCGAAGGGCAGCAGACGCGCAGCTTTTGCTACGTGTCGGACTTGATCGACGGAATTTATAAGTTGGCGATGTCGGACGAGCATCTGCCAACCAATATCGGAAATCCACAGGAGATTACGATTTTGCAGTTCGCGGAGAAGATTCGGGAGCATTTCGAAAACGCGCCGAAGATTATCTTCGAGCCGTTGCCGCAGGACGATCCAAAGCAGCGCTGCCCGGACATTTCTAAGGCGAAGCGACTGCTCGGCTGGTCTCCTAAAGTGGGACTTGCTGAAGGCTTGAAAATCACCATGGATCATTTCAAGCGCGAGTTCGCCGCGAAGAAATAAGGGGCGCCGTTCCAGCGGAACCCGCCGTTAAAGTAGCGCGATTGTTATCGCGCGGCTTGGTGAGTGGCAGCGCGAACTTCTTCGCGGCCGAACGAGAAATACTCGAAATCGAGTTCGCTCATGCGCTGTGGGGAGCAGATATTTCGGCCGTCGATAACCAAACGGCGAGCCATGAGCTTTCCCGCTTTGTCCCAATCGACATTCTTGAACTCATCCCAGTCGGTGCAGATCAGGACAGCCTCGGCATCGCGCAACGCCTCGTAGATGTCCTCGTGATATGTGATTTGCGGGAGGACGGCCTTCGCGCGCGAGATTGCTTCGGGATCCGTGGCGTGCACGTCAGCGCCTTCATTGACCAATCGCTGCGCGACTTCAAGCGCCGGCGAAAACCGCGTGTCATCTGTATTGGCCTTGAACGCGAGACCGAGCACGGCGATGCGCTTGCCCTTGATGACCCACAAAGCCTGGTGAACCTTTTCGAGGAAGCGGTCGATGCGCTGTTTATTGACGCGTTCGGCGGCCTTCAGAATATCGAAGTCCACGCCGACGGTTCCGGCGAGATGGACGAATGCTTGAAGATCTTTCGGGAAGCAGAATCCGCCAAAACCCAAGCCGGCGTTTAAGAATTTTCCGCCGATGCGCGTGTCGAGACCCATGGCGTGCGTAACTTCATTTACGTTCGCGCCGAGTTTTTCGCAAAGGTCGGCGAGAACATTGGCGTAGCTGATCTTCAGCGCGAGAAAGGAGTTGGAAGCGTGCTTGATCAATTCGGCGCTGTTGATGGTGGTGACGAGAAGCGGCGCGTCGGCAGCGGCAGGGCAACCGTTTTTGTGAACGGGGCACACGAACTTTCGCTCGAGAATCGGACGATAGATTTCCCGCATTTGCTCGGCAGATGCTTCATCTTCGACTCCGACGACGATGCGATCCGGATGAAAGAAGTCTTCGACGGCGGTGCCTTCACGCAAGAATTCAGGATTGGAAACGACGTGAAAGGTTATGGCGTTGTTGCGCGAATACGCGTTGAGCGCGCGGCGTAGTTCGAGGCCCGTACGGGCGGGAACGGTGCTCTTTTCGATGACGAGTTTTGACGAACGCGCTTCGGTGGCAATTTGCCGAGCGACATTATCGATCGCCGAGAGATCAGCTTCGCCGTTCTCTTTGGGAGGCGTGCCGACGCAAATAAAAATCGCGTCGCTCTTGCGGAAGGCTTCGCCTGCGTCGGCGGTATAAGAGATCTTGCCGGCCTTTTTTGCAGTTTCGAGCACTTGATCCAGATAGTGCTCATAAATGGGGACTTCGCCCGCATTCAGTTTCGCGATTCGATTGGTATCGACGTCCGTGCAAATGACGTCGTGGCCTGCTTGAGCGAGGCAGGCGCCTGTGACCAGGCCAACGTAACCACATCCAACGACACAAAGATTCAAGACGCTTCTCCTAAATGAAGCTGCAATGGATTTCTAAAACCGTGTGGGCCGGCTCGGAACATCTATTGTGACGGAAATAGACGCGTGGGGAAAGTGCCGGGTGCCCTCAAAGTGACGTGGGACTGAATTTAATTTGATGCGCTGGAAGCCGATATGTTTGCGGCGGGAGGCGTGGAATTGCGCCCGAGCAGCAACCCACGGAGGCCGAGCAAAGCCAGACGTGGCTGGCGGCGCAATACGGTCCAGAGCAGGCGGGCGGATTCATCTCGATTGATCTCGCTGAGAGTATTGCGAGTCGCGATGTTCATGAGATCGACGAGATGCGAATAATCTTTTTGCTGGAAGTGATGCATCGTGCGGCGGATGAGCCAGTGGGTATCGAGCTCGCGGCGCAAAAATCGTAACTCGCGGCTCGCGCCATCGCGCAGGATCGATTGCGCAACACCGATGGCACCGCGGAATCCTGTGACGATGCCGCCGACTGTGGTGACTTTCACCTGCGCAGCCGCGTCGCCGACGAGATAAACATCACCATTGCCCACGCGACGCTTCACCGGAATCCACTTGCGATAAACCGGAATCTGAGCGCCCTGCCATTCGAGCGGTTCCATTCCTTGTTTGTCGAGGAAGCGTGCGAGACGCTTTTTTGTGTCAGTGCCTTCGCCGATGATGCCGAGCGCGGCGCGTTCAGAAGATTCGGGAATGAGCCAGTAAAAATAGGGAGTGTCGTCGGGCACGAACCAGACGCGGGTCGTGTCTACCGGGCAATCCTTGGGCCGACGCACGATCGCTTGAACGAGTGGAACCGTTTCAATCGGCGGCCAGCCTGCGGTGCGTGCGACGCGGCTGGTGGCGCCGTCGGCTCCAACTACGCTCGCAGCATGCAATTCCTGGCGGTGTCCCGCGGATTCGACTTCGAGATGCAGGCCGCACGAATTGGGAGAAAGGCTGACGAATCGCGAATCGAAAGAGACTTGAGCGCCGGCTTGCTGCGCTTCTTTTGCGAGGCCGGGAATAAGCTTTGAGCGTTCGATGATCAGGTCGGGTTTTGTCAGGGCGATCTGCGCGGAACGCCCGTCGGTGAAAAGTTCGAAACGGCGGATTTCGTTGAGGATGCTCGTACCGGCAGAAGCGCCGAGTTGATTTCGAAAGTGATCGGTGACGATGAGCGTGCGTGGGTCGGGTTCGAAATCCGCTTTCGATTCGAGCACGCGGACGGCGCGGCCGCCTCGCGCGAGGGCCGCGGCGGTGAACAGTCCGGCGGCGGAGCCACCGACGATGACGATCTCTTCTTTTTGCCGGCTGGGGCCGGGTTGCGACGAAAGGTTTGCCACGATTCTGCGGATTCCTAAGCCACGGACACAGGTTCATCGGTGCCTGTCGAGCCGATGAACGCAAAGTTAGATACGGACTATGGGATGAATGGCTATGCGAGCCGCTTCATCGCCGATTGGAAATTCGACTGGTGCAAGTATAACGAAATCAAAAGTGGGGACAAAACTTCGGACGCGAAATTAGACCGCTGGCTGAAACATTTTACAAGCGGCGACGCAGTTGAGCGACGGTGACTAGGCTGCGACCGCAGTCGCGGTTTGTTTGCGCTTCTGTGGTTCATAGGGTGCGCGTTCCAGCAGAGCAACGCCGGCAAGCGTGAGTACAACGCTGATTGCGGCGATCGAGAGAGCGCCGGCGGGAGAGACGTAGGTCACGAGCACCGCGGCGCCGCCGGTAATCACGCCAAGAGAGTACATTCCAAGGACAGCGCCGCGCTGGCCCCAACCTAGATTTGCGAGGCGGTGAGCGGTGTGATCCTTGCCAGGCGT
>DATAMU010000071.1:0-2221 GCA_036266605.1 Candidatus Acidiferrum sp.
GTCGGCGCAGCGCTTCACGTTCATCTGATCCACGCTTTGTTCCAATCCACCTTTCATTCCATCGGAGACGATGTTGAGAAAGGCAAGAACGCGCACCTTTGCGTGGTCGATGACTTCTTCTTTTTCTTGTAAGAAGGTGTCGGCGCCCGCGCTTCCGGCGTCAACGATCGTTGTTACACCCGACTGCAAGGCACGGTCGGCCGGAATTCCGTATGGAACGAGCGGACCGCGAGGATCGGCGGAGGCGAGGGTGGCTGCGGACAGGACTTCGTGAGTTGGCGCGTCTGGTGAGAACCAATTGAGAGGCGCTCCCCCGTGGCCGACGTGGTAATGGATGTCGATCAGTCCGGGTGTGACGTAGAGGCCGGAGACGTCCACAACTTTGCCGGCTTGATTTGCGGGGATGTCCTTTTCCACGGCTGCAATTTTTCCCGAAGAAATGCCGACATCCATCTTCGCGTCGATTCCGTTTGAGGGATCGATGACGTGGCCACCCTTGAGCAGCAGATCGTAGCGCGGCAGCTGTGGGTCAGGAGCCTGCGCCCTTGCAACCGATGCCCATAGAAATATTGCGACGAGTAGATTGACTCGCACTGTCGTGCGCATTTTTAGAGTCCTCAGTTTCTTTGAAACCGGCTTCACCGATTGGGCTTAGACGAGGTTCGTCAGAATGGACAATCGACGGGTACAAACTTTGCCGTAACCACGAAGCCTGTTGCAAGCACAAGGATGCGCAACTGAACAGAAACTGGATGGAAATGGAAACGGATCAAACTATTCGGAGCGCAGGGCGATGATTGGGTCTACGCGGGTTGCGCGGCGGGCGGGGATTGCGCAGGCGGCCAGGGCCACCAGCGACAGTACGGCCATCACGCTGGCTAAAACTAGCGGATCGAGCGGCTTGACGCCGTAGATTTCGTTGGCGACGGCTTTTTGCAGGGATACGGCGCCGATGATTCCTATGATCAAGCCGATCGCAACGAGCTTGAAGCCTTCGCGCAAGACGAGGCTGAGGATTGCGCCTCGTGTGCTGCCGAGGGCCAAGCGGATGCCCATCTCGCGGGTGCGCTGCGCGACGACGTAGGCGAGCACGCCGTAAATTCCCAGCGATGCAAGGAACAATGCGACACCACCGAACGCGTTCGCGAGGATCATCGACGTTTTGCGCGACGAGAGCGAGAGATCGATGCGCTCGTTCATCGAATGCACGTCGAAGACGGCGACATCGCGATCGATCGCGGCGACCTGGCTCCGGAGTTCGCGGATGATGGAGCCTGAATCGACCGTGCTTTTGGCGACGAACTTGAATCCATGGGACGGAGCCTGCGCCATTGGGAAGTAGTATTCGCCGAACGGAGCACCGGATCCGTCCATATTTTCGTAGCGCACAGTTCGTGCGACACCGACCACTGTCAGCCATTGCGTGTGCTCATCGACTTTCATCAAGTCTTTGGGATCGCTCGGGTTATACATGCGGTGGCCGATCGGATCCTGATTGGGCCAGAAGTGCTGAGCGAGCGTTTCGTCCACGATGACGACGCGCGGAACGGTTTCGTTGTCGCGATCGTCGAACGCGCGTCCGCGGACCATCGAAATGCCCATGGCCTCGAAATATCCGGGTGAAATCGAAATATTCAGAGGTGAGACCAGCGATTCGCCGGGTTTCATCTGGTAGCCCTCGGCGAGGATAACGCTATCGTTGTGGTCGTCGTTCAGCGGTATCGTTTCGGTCGATCCTGCCAGGGAGACGCCGGGAATGGCGCGCAACGCCGGCAAAGCACGATTCATGAAGTCGCGAATCTGTTTGTCTTCGGGATATTTCGCGCGCGGCAAAGTCACCGTCGCGGTCACGACGCCGTCGGGTTTGAATCCCGGATCGACGTGAAGCAGCATCCGGAAACTCGCGAGCAGCAGCCCGGCGCCTACCAAAAGCGCAAAGGCAAATCCGATTTGCGCCGCGACGAGGAGTTGGCGGACGCCGCGCGTTTGTTTTCCGGTTGTGCCTGTGCGGCTGTCTTCATGCAACGCATCGTTGATGCTGATGCGGGATACGCTCAGCAGCAGAAACAAGGCGACAAACAATCCTGCCGCGACGGCAAGGCCGAGCGAAACGAGCACTACCGTCAGGTCCATGCGAACTTCGCCGGCACGCGGCAGGTGTTCCAGGCCGACGACGTTCAGCGTCTTGAGCAGAATCGCGCCGAGCGCTACTCCGACGAAG
>DATAMU010000072.1:0-1765 GCA_036266605.1 Candidatus Acidiferrum sp.
CCTGTCCCCCGTTTGGAGAAAAGAGGCTCCAGCGACTGGAGCTTTCGGTGCATGACCAACCCTGACAAGAAGAATCCCGCCCCAAAGGGGGAGCCGCGGGTAACCCTGAAGACTGTCGCCGAACGCTTGGGTTTAACGCCCGGCACGATCTCGGCAGCCTTGAACAATTCCGCAGCGGCGCGCTCGATTCCCGAGCGGACGAAGAAGCGCATCCTCGCCGCAGCGAAGGATCTGAACTATCGGCCCAATTACTTGGCGCGTTCGCTGCGCTTGCAGCGAACGTACACCATTGGCGTAATTGCGGAAGAGATCGGCGATGCTTATGGCTCGCTGGTGATCAGCGGGATTGAACAGTATCTGCGCAGCCAGAATTTCTTCTTTCTGACCGTGATTCATCGCCACGATGAAACGCTGCTGCAGACGTATGCACAGATGCTGGTGACGCGCGGAGTCGAGGGATTTATTACGACCGACACGTCGATATCGCACAAGTTGGAGCTTCCGACGGTTGCTGTGGCCGGGCACGGGCAGGTTGAAAACGTTACGAATGTGGTGCTCGATCACAGGGTTGCGGCGCGGCTCGCGCTTATGCATCTGAAGGATCTCGGGCATCGCGATATTGCATTTTTCAAAGGGCATCCGGTTAGTTCAGACTCTGGCGTTCGATGGGCGGCGGTGTGCGAGACGGCGCAGGAGTTGGGCATCGCGATCAAGCCTGAATTGACGATGCAGATCGAAAGCACGAATTCGACGCCGGAACTGGGATATCCGATCACAAAGCAGTTGCTGGAGCGCAAGGAGCACTTCACGGCGCTCTTTGCGTACAACGACATTTCGGCGATCGGTGCATGCTGGGCGCTGCGCGAGGCGGGGATTCGCGTACCGGAAGATGTGAGCGTGATGGGATTTGATGATATTCCGGCGGCGGGATTCAACAGTCCACGCCTTACGACGGTGCGGCAGCCGCTGGAGCGCATGGGGCAGATTGCGGCGAAGACGCTGGTGGATCGCATCGAAGGGACTGCGGAATTTGTTGCGGAGATTGCGATTGAGCCGGAACTAGTCGTGCGCGCCTCGACGAGCCGGGCTGCAACGCATCGCGCACAGGCCAGCGCGGCTTCCATTCCGGAATAAACGTTCCTGCCGAAAACACTGGGCCGCATATCTCGTAAGTATTTTTTTGAAATGCTTTGGTTCCCGATGCCGGGCGTCGTAGAATCCGGTGCGGAATTCACGGGATAAAACTGATATGAACTCATACACGCGACGCTCGTTTCTCGAAACGCTTTCCACATTCACGGCGGGCAGCATGATCGCGGGTGCGATGCCTGGATCGATCTTCGGCGCTTCGCCTCAAGACAAGCCGCACATCAATTTCCCGACGGCGCCGCGCGAACGAATCGCGGTTGCGTCGTATCCATTTAGGATGTTCATCGATGTGCCGGGGAATCGCGACCGCAAGGCCAATCTCAAGGGATTTTCGATCATGCACTTCCCTGCTGAAGTCGTGGAGAAATTCGGCGTGCATGGCATCGAGCCGCTTGCGCAGCATCTCGAGAGCACGGAGCCGGCGTATCTGGAGAAATTTCGCGGCGAAGTCGAAAAGGCGAAGGCGCATATCGTTAACATTCCGACGCACGTACGGCCGAGCTTCTATGATTCCGATGCCAGCGTGCGTGAGGCGTCTGTGAAGGAATCGAAGAAGTGGATTGATGTGGCGGCGGCTGTCGGCTCGCCTGGAGTTCGTCCGCACATCAATGGATCG
>DATAMU010000073.1:0-2894 GCA_036266605.1 Candidatus Acidiferrum sp.
CAGAGCGGCGAGATCGAACCCACTGCGTTGACGTTGTTGGCGAGCGCGGTGAATTTGAGGCGGGCGAAATTGTGGGAGTCGGGGATTTCGCGGCGCTGGATGACGAAGTTGTTGGAGTCAGCGACGGCGACCGCGGCGCCCTGGCCGACGTAGAGGCCATCGGAGTCGATCGGTGCGGTTTCCAAAACAAATGAGAATGCTCCTGGCGCGCCGCTGAACTGGACGCTGAGCTCGAGGGCTGCGGCCGAGATTGCCGGCGCTGCGCGTGAGCGCGATCTGCTGGGATTTGAACGGGAGCGCGGACGAGATCCCGTTTTCATTCAAGACCTGGGCGACGTCGAAGCGGGCGAATGCTGAGGGCGTGGCGCTGTTATAGACGGTCATATTCAAATCCTTTCAATTGATTGAAGCGAGATTGCCACTTTTACTAGTTTGTTTTTATACAACAACTTTACCGTTGGTTCGCGCGTCCAATCTGTAGGCCTGTCCAACCCAGTTCTAAGCCCGGGCTAGGAAGTGGATCTTATGGTCGTCTTATGCTCAAACCATTGAGCGCGCGTGAACTGCAGGTTTTGAAGTTGATTGCCGTGGGTAAGCAAAACCGAGCGATCGCCGAAATGCTGGCTATCAGCATTCACACAGTGGAGGCGCATCGTGGCCGCGTGATGATGAAGCTGAACCTCCACTCGGTTGTCGACCTCGTGAAATATGCGTTGCGCGAGGGCCTGATAGAGACGTAACGCGCGGCTTGTCTTTCATCCGCCGTGCCCTGCGAGCTGTGACGTAGTTCCCTGCCCAGAGGCAGGCGAGACCGGCCGCGGCGGTGGCGCCGATAGCGGCGTAGGCGAGGATGTCGGTAAGCGTCATGTGCGCCGCCGATGCCGCGGCTTTGAAGGCCGGCGTTTGGCGTGGATGAGGATTTCACGGTGGCCGGCGGCGCGTTCGCTGCGGTGTGGCTTGTCGGTGAAGAATTTGCGTAGCGCGGAGCTGATGGCGCGGCGGATGCTGCGGCCGCTGGCGGTTTGCTCGACGTGGCGGAGCCGATCGTAGAGCGGTTGGCCGGCGGCGTTGGTGATGGTTTGCGACCAAGAAACACCGACGGTGAAGATTGATGGCTTGCGCTTGCGGGTTCGCTTCATTGCGGCGTCTCCGTGGGTGGCTTCATGGTTGAAAGGTTGTAGACGGGCTTGAGCTCTTCCATCAGAGCGCGGAGTTTGTCGGGGTCCATCGGCGCGATGTAGAGAATTGTGCTGCTCATCGATCGGTGGCCGAGTAGCGTTTGCACAGCACGCAGGTCTTTCGTGTGGGCGTAAAGCTCCGTGGCGATCGTGCGGCGGAGGTCGTGGATGTGCAGATTGGGATTTGCCTTCGCTTTCTTTCTAGCCTGGCGCCAACGGCGGCCGATGAGGTCGCGTGGGTCGTCCGTCTTTTTCATCCCGAGCGAAACGAGGATGCTTTCGTGAGGATCCATCGAACGGGCAAGCTCGATCGCGCCCTGGAGTTCGATGGGAACGGGGATGTGGGACGTGCCGCCCATTTTTCGTTTGAAAGCGAAAGTACGTTCAGCGGGGTTGTAGTGTGCCGGCGTCATCTCGACGGCCTCGCCGTGGCGCAGGCCCATTAGGCGGCACAGCAGAATGAACGTTTTGAGCCAGAGTGGTACGACGTCCAGGATCCGGCGCAGCTCGTCTTCTTGAGCAATGAGGGTGCGCTGCGACGGGCGCGACACTTTGGGTACGTCGAGCGCGTGGTCAGTGTGGTAGACGTGATCGATGTATTGAAGGAAGCGCTTCAGCGAGGCGCGCCGCTGGTAGATGGTCATCGGGCTGAGGTGCTCTTTCCAGCTGTCGATGAGGACGCGGATGTGGCCTTGGTTGAGTGTGTGCGGCGTGATGGACTTCCACTCGAGCTGCAGCTGGAGCGAAATGCGGAAGTCGTTGTTGTCTGGTGATCGGCCCTTACCCCACGCCTCGGCTAACGAGCCGAGCGAACCGAAGCGTGGGCTTTTTTTGATTCGGCGTCGCGAGCTTGGGAGTTCTGGTACCGGATGGCGCTATCTTTGCTGAGGAAGGCTTTACGATGACGCTTGCCGTTGGCATCGCGCCAGTCGGCGAGCCACTTACCTGATTTTTTGAGCACCCTGTTTGCCTCTGGGTCGTTACGTAACTACTCCGGTATAACCACGATGTCAATTATCTAGCTGTTGAAATCCGTGCGGAAAGTGCAGCAAAGTGCGCACGTAGGACACCGTGTGGACACCGACGTTGCGTAACCCGCTATGGTGGCTTTGATTTGGCGAATGCGCAGGTTACAATGAAACCGTCCAGGCAGTCAGCCCACTACAGGTGCAACCTATCAGGAAGGGCTAGAATCGTAACTGAGACCGCCACCGAAGCAGGGAGATTTGCGTCTATAGGGGCAGGGGTGAGTTAGGGGAACACGTGCCGAGCAATTTTATTAACCTCATACCGCCAGGAATCACGAAACCAGAAGTGGCCGATCCTTCGGTCAACGAAGCGCATCCTGTCCCCGCCTCTGCAGTGCCGAAATTCAATACTCCACAACATGTGGTCACCGACGGATTTTGGTCGAATCTCAAACAATTTTTGACCGAGAAGCCCATCAAGGTGAATCCGAACGTGCATTCGACCTTGATGCCGGACGAGTACGGCGGCGGATTCAGCGACAATCTCAAAGATTTCTTCAAGTCGAAGCCGGTGCCCAAGGGGCCGATGAACAGCCGGCTCGCAGTGAACTGGGGAACGAACTTCGGCGGCTTCGGTTACCGGCTGAAAGAATTTTTCTCGCCAACCAAGCAGCCGCCACTTCCGCCGGGGATTCAGCCCGTTAAAGTAAAAGATATTTGGACGAAGGACGAAAATTTTGGCTGGACG
>DATAMU010000074.1:0-2425 GCA_036266605.1 Candidatus Acidiferrum sp.
GCTCTTGCGGCGAATCTCCATCCGAGGTCGGGGTTGTTCCGTATGTTTTTGGAGTGGCGACGGCCAGTAAGCTTGGACGGATTTCACAGGGGGGACTAGAGGCTTGCGGAGAGTTCCGGAGATTCGGGTTCGCGATTGCAATGAGGCGGAGGTGCGTTCGTCAGCCAAGTATGTTTTGTACTGGATGATTGCGAACCGGCGGGTGACGTGGAACTTTGCGCTGGATCGGGCGATCGAGCATTGCCGCGAGATGCAAAAGCCGCTGGTGATTTTTGAGGCGCTGCGCTGCGGGTATGAGTGGGCCAGCGATCGCATGCATCGATTTGTGATCGATGGGATGGCGGACAATGCGGCGGCGTGCGAGCGCGCGGGGGTGACTTACTTTCCGTATGTCGAGCCGAAGCACGGCGATGGACACGGATTGCTGGAAGCGTTGGCGCGCGATGCTTGCGTTGTGGTGACCGACGAATATCCGTGTTTCTTCTTGCCGCGGATGATAGCGGCGGCTGGGAAGAAATTGAAGGTGCGATTGGAGGCGGTGGATTCGTGCGGAATGCTGCCGCTGCGGGCGACGGATCGAATATTTTCGATGGCGCATTCATTCCGGCGATTTTTGCAGAAGACTTTGCCGCAGCACTTGAGTGAAGCGCCGGCTGCTGCGCCGTTTAAGAGGGCGAGCGCGATAGGAGGCGCGACGATCTCACGCGAAATCTTGAAGAAATGGCCGGCGGCTGATGCCGCGTTGCTGGCGGGGTCGGATGGATCGTTGGCGACATTTCCTATCGATCACAAAGTCGCGCCTTCGTTCCTGCGAGGCGGTGAGAATGCGGCGCGCAAGCAGATGAAGCAATTTTTCGAGGTCGGATTTCCGCACTACGGTGAGCAGCGGAACGAACCGGAGAAAGATGTGCAGAGCGGGCTGTCACCGTATCTGCATTTTGGATTTATTTCGACGCACGAGATTTTTGCGGAGATTGTGAAACGCGAAAAATGGACGCCGTCGAAACTCGCGGTTCGGCCGAACGGCAGCCGGGCCGGATGGTGGAACATGAGCGCGAACGCGGAAGGATTTCTGGACGAAATCATCACGTGGCGCGAAGTCGGGTACAACTTCAGTTCGCATTCGGATAAATACGACGATTACGACTCGCTGCCGGATTTTGCGAAGAAGACGCTGCGGGAGCACACGCGCGACGAGCGGCAACATTTGTATTCGCTGGAAGAGTTGGAATCGGCGCAGACTTACGACGCGCTTTGGAACGCGGCGCAGATGCAGCTTGTGCGCGAAGGACGGATTCACAATTATTTGCGGATGCTTTGGGGGAAGAAAATTCTGGAATGGTCGCGCACCCCGAAGGATGCGTTGGGGGAGCTGATTCACTTGAACAACAAGTATGGATTGGATGGGCGCGATCCGAATTCTTACAGCGGGATTTTCTGGTGCTTGGGGCGGTACGATCGGGCTTGGGGGCCGGAGCGGGCGATTTTTGGAAAGATTCGGTATATGAGTTCGGAGAATACGGCGCGGAAGGTTCGAGTGAAGAATTATGTGAAGAAGTATGCGCCGGTGACGTGAGAAATCGCGGGCGAATCGCTTTGATTTGCGTCCTGTTGAATCTAAACCCGCACCCTTGAAAATCGCAAGGGTGCGGCACCCAAATGCCGAGTGAATCCCGCTGAGATGCGTATGCTAAACTCAACAAAAGTTGAACCTGCCATGACGGAAATTGCGCCAGCTATTTTTCGCTCTAACCGAATCGATCCCGACTTACTTGCGGCGTATGCGTCGCAGGATGGGCAGACGCTGGCGGAGCTCGCACAGCGGCCTTTGTTTCTCGTGTTTTTGCGGCATTTTGGGTGCACGTTTTGCCGGGAAGCGGTCGATACGATTTCGAAGAGGCGGCGGGAGATCGAGGCGGGCGGAAGCAGGCTGGCGTTCGTGCATTTAGGCACGGAAGAAAAGGCGCAGTGGTTTTTCAAGCCATACGGGCTGCTGGACGTGGCGCGGTTCAGCGATCCGGAGGGGCCGTTGTATCAGGCGTTCGGATTGCTGCGCTGGGAATGGCGGCAGTATTTCAATTCGGAGAGCATCGTGCGCATGGTGCTGGCATGGACGCACGGACATTTCCTAGGAATTCCGTCGGGAGACGTTCAGCGAATGCCGGGTGCGTTTTTGATGGATCACGGAGAAATTCAGAAAGCGTTTCGGCACAAATTGGTTTCGGACCGGCCGGACTATGTGGCGCTGGCGACGGCGAATTGAGAATGGAACAAGGCGTTTTGAGGCGATTTTTTGAAGCGCTTTCGGGACGCGATTCCGGAAAATGCGGCGCGTAAAGTCTCTGTCAAAAGTTACGCCGGGCTGAACGGTGGAAAAGCTGTAAATCGTTGAAAATGCTGTGATAATTGACGTTTTTGTGACGCT
>DATAMU010000075.1:0-3276 GCA_036266605.1 Candidatus Acidiferrum sp.
CAATGGCGCCGGTGAAGTGAAGGAATACAGGCTGTATCAGCTCATCCGGCAAAAGGGCGCGGTGGAAGACCGGACGTTTGAGATTGAGTTTCTCGATCCGGGCGTGCAGGCTTTCGCGTTTACGTTTGGATGAAACGGAAGAGAGGTACATATGAAATCCGCGAAAGATATCGACGATCGTTTCGCTGGCAAGGGCAACGTGACGAGTCGGCGCTCGTTTTTGGTTGGCGCTGGAGCGGCGGCGATCGGTGCGACGTGGTGGTGGTCGCTGGGCCGACAGCCAATTTCTGCCGAGGCGGCCGGAGCCGGCGCGCCGAAGATGGTAACGATTATCGGATTTAAAGATGACGGGACGCGGACGACGAAAGAGTCGGTAGCCCGCGTGGTGAAGACGGAACAGGAATGGCGCAAGCAACTGTCGCCTGCAGCATTTGAGGTCGCGCGACGCGCGGGAACCGAGCGGCCGTACACAAGCGAGCTCTTAAACGTTCACGATAAGGGCGTGTTTCGGTGCATCTGTTGTGACAATGCGCTCTTCGATTCGTCGACCAAATTCGAATCGGGCACCGGATGGCCGAGTTTTTACCAACCGATCGCGAAGGAAAATATTCTGGAGTCTGTCGATATGAGTCTGGGGATGACGCGCACGGCGGTGTCGTGTCGGCTGTGCGATGCGCACTTGGGGCATGTGTTTGATGACGGTCCAAAACCTACTGGACTGCGCTATTGCATGAATGGCGTCGCAATGAGATTCGCCAAAGCGAGCGCGTAGAAGCAGAGCGTGTATTTGGCGCGAACACTCGCATGCTAGTCTAAGAGCATGAGAACACTCGAAGACAGCCGCGCGGCAGCGCTGCTGCAAGCCCAAGAGAAAGCGAACGAACTCTTCCACGCCGTCGAGTCCAAGGGACTCATCCGCCCGGGTATGTCTGAAACCAAGCTGAATCAGGACGTTTACGATCTCGCGCAGGAGATGTACGGTATTTCGACCTACTGGCATAAGCGAATCGTGCGTGCGGGACGCAACACGCTCGCGCCTTATGATGAAAATCCGCCGGATCTGACGATCGGCGAGGACGATATTTTGTTTCTCGATCTCGGCCCGGTGTTTGAGGAATGGGAAGCGGACTTTGGGCGGACGTTTGTTGTCGGCTCGGACCCGGTGAAATTGAAGTTGCGCGACGACATCGAAAAGGGTTTTGCGGACGGCAAGCAATACTTCAAGACGCATCCCGACATCAAAGCGGACGAGCTCTATCGTTACGCGCACGAACTCGCCGCGAAATACGGATGGGAATACGGCGGACCGATCGCGGGACATTTGATCGGGCATTTCCCACACGAGCGAATTCCTGGAGACAAGGTTTCGCTGTACGTGCATCCGGACAATCCGATGCGCATGCGCGGCGTCGGCGAAGATGGAAACGAGCGGCACTGGATTTTGGAGATTCACTTTGTGGATCGCGCCCGCCAAATTGGTGGTTTCTACGAAGAGCTGCTGACAGTAGGCTGATAAGCAAGTCTGAATGCGAAAGCCCCACGTCGCGCTTTCGCCGAAGTGCATTTCGCTGATTGCTTCCTGCGCCATGACCATGGAAAACGTCACCGTCGAGTCGCGTCCCGCCGCCTGGAAGACGCTATTAGCGTTCGGCATTATTTATTTCGTTTGGGGCTCGACGTTTCTCGCGATTCGAATCGGCGTGCATGAAATTCCGCCGCTGCTGTTTGCGGCGATGCGATTCGGGACGGCGGGAGCGGCCTTGCTGTTGTGGCCGGTTGCGAAGGGCGAGCGCATGCCGCGAGGGAAGGAATGGCTCACGCTCACCGTGCTCGCGGCGCTGATTTTCCTGTGCGACTACGGATTGCTGTTTTGGGCAGAGCAGCGCGTGCCGTCGGGAATAGCGGCGGTGATGCTGGCGACGATTCCGGCATTCATGGCCTTGTCTGAGATTATTTTTCTGCGGACGCAGAAGTTGACGATACGGCTTGGGGTCGCGCTATTGATCGGAGTTGGCGGGGTCGCGGTGTTGATGAGCCGGTCGTTGAATTTGGGAGGGGCGCCGATCGATACGAAAGGTGCGCTGGCGCTGCTCGGGGCGTCGGTCACGTGGTCGATCGCATCGGCGTTCCCGAAGATGATGGCGGTGCCGGAATCGAAGGTTGTGAGTTCGGCGATGCAGATGTTGATTGGCGGGTTGATGTTGACGGTCGCGGCCGGTGGGGCTGGGGAGTTTGCGCGATTTCACCCCACGGATGTTTCGCATGTGGTGTGGTGGGCGCTAAGTTATCTGATTGTTGCTGGATCGATCATCGGATTCACGGCGTATGTGTGGCTGCTGCATCACGAATCGCCGACGAAGGTTGGGACGTACGCATATGTCAATCCGGTGGTGGCGGTGATCATTGGATATTGTCTGGGTGGAGAGCCGCTCGATGCGCGAATTGTCCTGGGAGCGGCGTTTGTGTTGGTGAGCGTGGTTGTGATTACGACGTCGCAAGTGAAGAAGCCGGAAGCGGTGGCGGCGGTTGCTGCGAAAGATGCCGCGTGAGCCGAAAAAAACGACCCTCCCAAAATGGTTTGACTCTTGACGAGCACGACCGATCGCATTATTGCCAACGCATGCGACCCTCGCTAGAATCCGCGGCCAAAGGGGGGAGTCATGAACAAAATCCTACTCGGCGTTATTCTTGGGGCGATTTTGGGAGCAATCGACGGAGCAACTGCCTGGTTCACTCCGGAGGTACGGCCGGCGATTGTGGGCATCATCATCGGGGGTGCGATTAAGAGCATCCTTGTGGGCGCTGTCGTTGGTGCATTTGCCCGCAAGGTGCATTCGGTGGGAGCGGGCGTGCTTCTCGGAATGGTGATGGGTGCGGCGCTTGCGTTCATCGTTGCGCAATTGCAGCACGCTCATTATTTGGAAATTATTGTGCCAGGGACGATTGTCGGAATCATTCTTGGATTCGCGACGCAACGATATGGATCTGCTCCAAGCGCGGTGACTGCCAGCTGAGTGTTACTTCGGCGGGTTATCGGACTTAACTTGGCTGGAAGCGGTTTTTGGTGATGCCGAGGCTGGCCATTTTTGATTCGAGAGTCTGGCGCGGGATGCCAAGTTTGGCGGCGGCTCCGGACGGGCCCGAGACGCGGCCGTTACTTGAGCGAAGAGCATTTTCGATGAGGGTGCGCTCTTCTTCGGAATCGAGGCGGCCGAGTCTCCGCATGGTGGCTCCGGAGGTGGCTGACGCTTCGTCACCCGTAGTCGGTGCCTGACG
>DATAMU010000076.1:0-17195 GCA_036266605.1 Candidatus Acidiferrum sp.
AGGCGTGCGTGGTACTGCGCGTCGCGTGCGCAAGGCCCTGACCGGCAAGGCGAACGCCCCGAAGAAAAAGGGCAAGAAGTAAGGCTCGCAACACGCACCAGTTTCGGAAGTAAGCAGCAGTGAAGAGGATGGAATGGGACAGAAGACACACCCTTACGGTTTTCGGCTCGGTTACAACAAGCCGTGGAAGTCGCGTTGGTATGCCGACAAAGACTACGCCGACTTGCTGCACGAAGACGTTAAGCTGCGCCGCGAGCTGAAAGAAAAGCTCAAGAGCGCCGGCATCAGCTCGATCGACATCGAACGCGCTGCCAACAAGCTCGTCGTGCGCATTTACACGGCGCGTCCCGGCATCATCATCGGCCGCAAGGGCGCGGAAATCGACAAGCTCAAGCAGGAAGTGCAGAAGCGCACCAAGCGCGAAGTGCACATCGACATTCAGGAAGTGCACCGTCCTGAGCTCGATGCAACTCTCGTCGCGGAATCGATTGCGCTCCAGCTCGAAAAGCGCGTGGCATTTCGCCGTGCGATGCGCAAAGCCGTTGATTCGGCGCTGCGTTTCGGCTGCAAGGGCATCAAGGTTCGCGTTGCTGGTCGTTTGAACGGCGCGGAAATCGCCCGCAAAGAGTGGTACCTGCAAGGCCGTCTGCCGTTGCAGACCCTCCGCGCGGACATCGATTTCGGCACCGCGGAAGCCAACACGACCTATGGCGTCATCGGCGTGAAGTGCTGGATCTATCAGGGCGAAAACGTTCCGAAGCGCGCCTCCAAGATTCAGAAGGAACGCGAATCGGCAAACGCAGGCGCCGCCGCCTGATCTTGGCGTGATTGTGTAGGGGCGCAGCACTGCTGCGCCACAGCTTGGCAAGAAGTAAGAAGTGAAAGTTTTTTCGGGTTTAGAGGGAAGCGAGAACAAGCGATGTTGATGCCCAAGAAAGTGAAGTACAGAAAGCAGATGCGCGGCCGACGCAACGGAAAGGCCTGGCGCGGCGGTGAATTGTCGTTCGGCGAGTATGGCCTCAAGGCGATGGAAAATGCCTGGATCACCGACCGCCAGATCGAAGCCTCCCGCGTTGCCATCACGCGCTTCATCAAGCGTGGCGGCAAGCTCTGGATCCGTATTTTTCCGGACAAGCCCTTCACCAAGAAGCCCGCGGAAACCCGCATGGGCAAAGGCAAAGGCGCTCCGGAAAAGTGGGTTTCGGTCGTGAAGCCCGGGCGCATCATGTTTGAAATGGCCGGTATCGACGAAGCGACAGCTCGCGAAGCGTTGGGACTTGCAGCCCACAAGCTGCCCATCCCCACCAAATTCGTCAGCCGTGCGGGGAGCTTCTAATGCCGCGTCGCATAGAGAAACTTCGGGAAGCGAGCAGTGTCGAACTCGAGGCGCAACACAAAGATCTGACCGAGCAGATTTTTCGGCTCCGTTTTCAGCTCACCACCGGCCAAGCCGAAGCGTTGAAGCGGCTGCGTGAAGCACGAAAAGATTTGGCGCGCGTCAAGACATTGCTGCGCGCGAATGAATTGTCGGCGCAAACCAAGCAAGGCAAGACGAAGTCCGCGCCGGCTGCGGCAAGGAAGGCGTAATGGCAACCGAAACAACACAAGCAACCGCGCAACAGCCCGCGACCGAGGCGCGCCACGAACGTCAGGTGCTCACGGGCCGCGTGACCAGCTCGAAAATGGAAAAGACCATCGTCGTCGAAGTTCTGCGACTGGTGCAGCATCCGAAATACCGCCGCGTCGTGCGGCTCTCCAAGAAGTTTTACGCGCACGACGAAAAGCGCGAAGCCAAGCCGGGCGACACCGTGAGGATCGTTTCCTCCCGGCCGCTCTCCAAGCTCAAGCGTTGGCGGCTGAAGGAAATCGTTTCGCGAAATACGTCCGCGGAATAACAGAAAGCGAGGAGCAGACCAATGATTCAAATGCGAACTTGGCTGACCGTCGCCGACAATTCCGGCGCGCGTAAGCTGATGTGCATTTTGCCGGTGGGTGGCGATGCGGGTCTCAAAGCGGGACTCGGCGACGTCATCACGGCAGCGGTAAAAGAAGCGACGCCTGAGAGCCAGGTGAAAAAGGGCTCGGTCGTAAAGGCAGTAGTCGTTCGGATGCGCAAGGAACGCCGCCGCAAAGACGGCACCTACATCCGCTTCGACGACAACGCCGCGGTGCTGATCAACGATGCGGGTGAGCCTGTAGGAACCCGCGTATTCGGCCCCGTGGCCAGAGAGCTCCGCGAAAAGAAATTCACCAAGATCGTTTCGCTTGCTCCGGAGGTTTGGTAAGCAATGGCAACGGCACTAAAACATCAACGAGCGGAACGTCACCGGATTCAGATTCGCAAGGGCGACAACGTGAAAGTGATGGCCGGCCGCGACTCGGGCAAGACCGGGCGCGTGCTCTCCATCAACGCCAAAACGAATCGCGTCGTCGTCGAACACGTCGCGATCGTCAAGCGCCACACGCGGCCGAATCCGCAGAAAAACATCAAGGGCGGCATCGTCGAAAAAGAAGCTGCGATCAACATCTCTAACGTGATGGTCGTCTGCGCCAGCTGCGGTAAGCACACCCGCATCGGTCACAAAATCGCCGCCGACGGCACCAAGTCGCGCATTTGCAGAAAGTGCGACGCAACACTCGATAAGTAAGCGCACTAGATACGACACGAGGCAAAGGCAAAGAAGCAATGAAGAGTCGATTGCAGGCAAAATACAGAAGCGAAACAGTTCCGGCGCTCATGAAGCGTTTCGGCTGGGACAACGTCATGGCCGTGCCCAAGCTCCAAAAGGTCACGCTCAACATCGGCCTCGGCGAAGCCAGCCAGAACGCCAAGCTGCTCGACACGGCAGCCGTCGAACTTGGCCAGATCAGCGGCCAAAAACCAGTCATCACCCGCGCGAAGAAATCCATCGCGAACTTCAAAATCCGCAAAGGCATGCCGATCGGCTGCGCCGTCACGCTGCGCGGCGACAAGATGTACGAATTCATCGATCGCCTCTGCAACGTCGTTCTCCCGCGCGTCCGCGACTTCCGCGGCCTCCCGTCCAACGCATTCGACGGCCGCGGCAACTACACGCTCGGTCTCAAGGATCAGCTGGTGTTCCCAGAGATCGACTACACCCGCGTGGACAAAATCAAGGGCATGAACATCACGCTCACCACCAGCGCAAAAAACGACGAGGAAGGCCGCGAGCTCCTAAAGGGCCTCGGTTTCCCGCTGCGAGTTCCAGGGAGTCAACAATAAATGGCACGTACCGCAAAAATCGCTAAGACGCTCAAGAAGCCCAAGTTCAAAGTTCGCGTGCGCAATCGCTGCCGCGTTTGTGGCCGCGCCCGCGCCTATATCCGTAAGTTTCAGATGTGCAGAATCTGCTTCCGCGGCCGCGCGCTCAAGGGAGAAATCCCCGGCGTCGTCAAAGCGAGCTGGTAAAGGACTCGACGAATACTATGCAGACTGATCCAATCGGCGATTTTCTGACGCGCATCCGCAACGCCGCGGCTGCCAAGCACCAGCGCGTGGACGTCCCGGTCTCGAAACTAAAGACCGAGATCGCCCGCATCCTCAAGGAAGAGGGCTATATCTCGACCTTCAAGCTGGTTGACGAAAACAAGTCGCGCAAATTGCTGCGCGTTTTCCTGAAGTACACGCCCGACCGCCGCAGCGTCATCACCGGCCTCAAACGTGTCTCGCGTCCCGGCGCACGCCGTTACGTCGGCGCGATGGATATCCGCCCCGTCGTCGGCGGCCTCGGTATCAGCATTCTCACCACGCCGAAAGGCTTGATGAGCGGCCGCTCCGCGCGCAAGTCCAAGACCGGCGGCGAACTTCTCTGCGAGGTTTGGTAAGTCATGTCACGCATCGGCAAAAAACCAATTCCAGTGCCCAGCGGCGTCAAGATCGGCATCGCGCCCGAAAAGATCGACGTGCAGGGTCCCAAGGGCAAGTTGACCGTCGGCATTCCGCGCGGCGTCCGCTTCGAGCAAAAGGACGGCATCCTCAACGCTCTTCGTGATTCCGACGATCATCGCGCCGTGCATGGTCTCGCGCGCGCTCTCGTCGCCAACGCGGTCACCGGCGTCACCACCGGCTTCAAGAAAGAGCTCGACATCGTCGGCGTCGGTTACCGCGCCGAACTCAAAGGCAAAGCCGTCGCCTTCGCGCTCGGCAAATCGCACCCGATCGAGTTCAAAATTCCCGAGGGCATTCAGATCGCCGTCGAAAAGCAGACGCACTTGGTCGTCAGCGGCGCCGACAAGGGCCAGGTCGGCCAGGTTGCCGCCGACATCCGTTCGCTCCGTCCGCCCGATCCGTACAAGCAGAAGGGCGTCCGCATCACCGGCGAGCGCTTGAAGAAGAAAGCCGGTAAGGCCGGCGCCAAGGCTGGCGGCGCTTAGTATTCGTAGGGGCACGGCACGCCGTGCCCGTCCGGTTCTCGCAGTATGTGTAATGTTTTCGCGGCTGATTGCCGCGGCAGTTTGAAGGAGACAAGACAGTGGCTTCGCCGAGAGTTCGCAGAATTTCCAAGGACGCGCACCGTCGTCGCATTCATGACCGCGTGCGCACCAAGGTTGCCGGCACCACAGAGCGTCCGCGTCTTTGCGTGTATCGCTCCGTGGGACACATCTACACCCAGATCATCGACGACAGCAACGGCAAGACGCTCGCGTCTGCCAGCTCCGTTGATAAGGAAACGAAGAAGGGTCTCAAGGGCGGCGGCAACATCGCTGCGGCAAAAGTGATCGGCAAAGCCATCGCCGACCGCGCCAAAGCCGCTGGAGTTTCCAAAGTCGTGTTCGACCGCGGCGGTTACAAGTATCACGGTCGCGTGAAGGCGCTCGCTGACGCGGCGCGGGAAGCGGGGTTACAGTTTTAAGCCTATGTCGAAACAAATTTTACGAGACAGTCTAGCGGTTCGTCGGCTCCTCGAGGTCAATCCGTCCGACCTCAAGGACGACGTTATCGCGATCAACCGCGTCACCAAGGTCGTCAAGGGCGGCAAAAACTTGAGCTTCTCCGCTCTCGTCGTCGTCGGCGACAGTCACGGCCATGCCGGATTCGGCATGGGCAAGGCGCGCGAAGTTCCCATGGCCATCAAGAAGGGCATCGAGCAGGCCAAGAAAAATTTGATTCGCCTCAATCTCAAGGGAACCTCGATCCCTCACCAGGTTCTCGGCCGTTATGGCTCGGCGCAAGTTCTGCTCAAGCCCGCTTCCGAAGGCACCGGAGTCATCGCCGGTGGTCCCGTGCGCAAGGTCATGCAGGTCGCTGGCATTCACAACGTGCTCACCAAGTCGCTCGGTACTTCCAACCCGCACAATGTGGTGAAAGCCACCTTCGCCGCGCTTTTGAGTCTGAAAGACGTCGCGCAGGTCGCCGAGACCCGCTCGAAAACCGTGGAAGAAATCCGCGGCCGGTCGCCCAAGCAGAATGGCACCGCCGTCGCTGGAACCGAAGGCGCCGCATGAGCACCGAGAAAAAGAAAGCCGACTCCGGCAAAAAAGGCACCATCAAGATCAAGCAGGTCGTCAGCTTCATCGGCTCGACCGATGACATCCGTCAGGCGGTTCGCGGCCTCGGTCTTCGCCGCTTGCACCACACCGTCGAACGCGAAGATACGCCGTCGATCCGCGGCATGATTCACAAAGTGCGACATCTCGTTGTCGTCGTTGAATAACAAAGGCGTGGTTGAGTAACGGAATTTAGGAATAGAGAACAGGAATAGAAATGGCGAAGAAAGCAGCAAAATCCGGACCGCGTAGCGGCCGGTCGGAAGCGAAAAAGAAGGATGGTCGTCCGGCGTTTAGCCTGTCGAACCTTCGTCCGCCGCGTGGCTCGCGCATCAAGAAAGTCCGCGTCGGTCGCGGTATGGGTTCGAAGCTCGGCAAGACTTCCGGCGCCGGCAACAAGGGCCAGAAGTCTCGTCGCGGCTATTCTCGTCGCCGTGGTTTTGAAGGCGGCCAGAACCCATTGCACCGCCGCATGCCGAAGCGCGGCTTTCACAATCCGTTTGGCGTCACCTATTCGGTTCTCAATCTCGCCGACTTCAATGTTTTTCCAGCGGGTGAAACCGTCACTCCCGATCTTCTCCGCGCCCACGGCTTCATCCGCCGCAAGGCCGACAAGATCAAGATTCTCGGCGACGGCGATCTGACCGTAAAGCTCGTGATTCACGCGCACGCGTTCAGCCAGTCTGCAAAAGACAAGATCGCCAAGGCCGGCGGCAGTTTCGAGGTAGTAGCGTAGCGGCGACTTACGTCGCCATCGTATCGGCGGCGAAGCAAGGCTTTGTAGGGGCGCAGCCCGCTGCGCCCCATTTCAGCAAGATGTACGCTGTCAAAGAGTTCGGCAATAAGTATCAGTAAGCAAGGGACCGAAAGCAGCACATGAACAAATTCTTCGAAGCGTTCCGAAACATGTTCCGCATCCCGGATTTGCGGAACCGCGTTCTCTTCACGCTGGCCCTCTTGGCGGTGTATCGCATCGGTGCGCAAATTCCGACTCCCGGCATCAACTGGCGCGTCGTCCAGATGCTCTTTCAACAGGGCGCCGGTTCGTTCCTCGGAATCTTCGATTTGTTCAGCGGCGGCAACCTCCGCCGCATAACGATTTTCGCCCTCGGCATCATGCCGTACATCACGGCCTCGATCATCCTCCAGTTGATGACCGTCGTCTTCCCATACCTCGAAAAGCTGCAAAAAGAAGGCGAACTCGGCCGTCGCAAGATCACGCAATACACGCGCTATTTGACGATCGTCCTCAGCGTTATCCAGTCCACCACGATCGCCACCGCGCTGCAGAGCACCACCTACAGCGGCCAGTCGCTGGTGTTCAATCCCGGCTGGGGCTTCGTCCTGATGACGATTCTCACGCTGACCACCGGATCGGCGTTCATCATGTGGCTCGGCGAACAAATTTCCGAACGCGGCATCGGCAACGGGATGTCGCTGATCATCTTCGTTGGCATCGTCGTCGGTCTCCCCCGCGCCATTCTCGATCTCTACGAAAAGGCGCAAACGCAGGCGTGGGGCGCTTTCACGCCGTTGGTTCTCATCGCTTTGCTCGTCGGCATGATCGCGGTCGTCGCCTTCATCGTCTACGTCGAAGGCGGCCAGCGCCGCATCCCGGTGCAATACGCGAAGCGCGTTGTTGGGCGCCGCGTGATGGGCGGCCAGTCCTCCTATCTGCCGTTGCGCGTCAACTCCGGCGGCGTCATCCCGCCGATTTTCGCCAGTTCGCTGCTCGCGTTTCCCGCGACGGCCGCCTTGGTTTTCGGCACCAAATACGCCTTCGTTAAAAGTTTCAGCCAGGTTGTCGCCTTCGGCGAACCGCTTTACAACCTGACTTACGTTGTTCTGATTATTTTGTTCGCGTTCTTTTATGTCGGCATCGTCTTCAATCCGACGGAGTTGGCCGACAACATGCGCAAGAACGGCGGCTTCATTCCGGGCATTCGTCCGGGCCGCACCACCAGCGATCACGTCAGCAAGATCCTCAAGCGCCTCACATTTATCGGCGCGATCTATCTCGCGATCGTCTGCTTACTGCCCGAGTGGCTCATCACGGGCGTGCACCTCGACCACATTGGCTGGGGCGTCGGCGCCTGGTTCGACCGGCACTTTCCGGTCTGGTTCCTCAAAGGTCTTGGCGTTCAGTTTTATTTCGGCGGCACTTCATTGTTGATTGTCGTCGGCGTGGCGATGGATACCGTGCAGCAGCTCGAAGCACAGCTCGTCATGCGCAATTACGAAGGTTTCGCACGGAAGGGCCGGACCCGCGGGCGTCGCTAATGGCTACGGGCGCCAACGCAACGGAGCAACGCTCCGTGGGGCTGTTGGATCGTGCGGTGATTTTTCTCGGGCCTCCGGGCGCGGGAAAAGGTACGCAAGCGAAAGAGTTGGCGCGCAAGTATGGCGTACCGCATCTTTCGACGGGCGACATGCTTCGCGATAACATCGCGAAAAACACGCCGCTCGGGCAGTTGGCGAAGCCCATCATGGACCGGGGTCAGTTGGTTTCCGACTCCCTCGTGCTCAAGATGGTCGCGGATCGCATCGAGAAACCGGATTGCTGGCACGGATTCGTTTTCGATGGCTTCCCGCGGACGGTGGCGCAAGCGCAGTATCTCGGCGTCTTGCTCGCGCAGCACGGTTACAAGCCGTTGCTCGTGATTCACTTGGCGATCGACCCGGCTCTCGTGCTCCGGCGCATCACCGGCCGGCGCACCTGCAAAGTAGGCGGCGAGATTTACAATGTTTTCGACCGCCCGCCGAAGGTCGAAGGCCGTTGCGACAACGATGGAGGCGAGCTCGAACAGCGCGCCGATGATCGTGAAGAAATTGTCGCCCCGCGCCTGCAAGCGTACGAGAAGCAAACCGCTCCGCTGGTTGCGTATTACAAGCGGCTCGGTCGGCTGCACACCGTGGACGCCTCAAAGAGTGTCCCTGACGTGATGTGCACCATCAGCCAGATCGTAACCGCCGCGATTTAGCGCGGCACGCTGCAAGGTTTTGTAGGGGGGCAGCACGCTGCGCCCCATCTCGGCAAGCAGTAAGCCGAACAAGGGTTTCCCCGAGGTGGCTCGGGCTGAGTGAACGGAAATGGCGATTCATCTGCGCAGTGCGGACGAGCTGGAAAAGATGCACCGCGCAGGTCTGGTTGTCCACGAAGTTCTACAGGCCCTGAAGGGAATTGTTCGGCCCGGTATCACGACGATGGACCTCGAGAAGTTTGCCGAGGAGCAAATCGCCGGTAAGCCCGGGAAGCCGGCATTCAAGGGATATCGCGGTTTTCCTTGCATGCTCTGCACGTCGGTGAACAGCGAGATCGTTCACGGCATTCCGTCGGCCAAGCGGAAACTTCGCGAGGGCGACATCGTCTCGATCGACTTCGGGATGGAAGTAAATGGCTACTTCGGAGATTCAGCGGTAACTGTGCCGGTTGGGCAGATCGCTCCTGAAACCGAGAAGTTGCTGAAGGTGACTCGAGAGTCGCTGGATCGCGCAATCGACAAAATGCGCCCGGGCAATCGCCTCGGTGATGTCGGAAATGCGGTGCAGACTTGGGTGGAGCAGCACGGGTATTCTGTAGTTCGCGAGTTTGTCGGGCACGGCATCGGCACCAAGATGCATGACGAGCCCAATCTTCCGAACTACGGTGATCCCGGTCGCGGTGCGCGGTTGCAGGAAGGCATGGTCATCGCCATCGAGCCGATGGTGAACGCCGGCAAGCCTGCCGTCCACATGCGCGACGAATGGGTCGCTGAAACGGCCGACGGCCAGCCGTCCGCTCACTTCGAGCACACGGTCGCCGTTACCGCTAACGGACCTTGGATTTTGACGCGGCCCAAAGACGCAACCGGCCCGTCCTGGTAGCGGTGACTTTACGTCGCCCGCTTTTCTCGCCGAATCTTGGCGAGGGTTTTGTAGGGGCGCAGCACGCTGCACCCCATCTCGGCACGATGTAATCCCTGCCGGGAGTTCGCAGCAAGTAGTAAAATTGGAGCTTATGCCTCGACCGCAAGAAGACGACAAGAAGAAAGGCGACTCGGGCAATCCGAAAGAGGATGCCATCGAAGTCATGGCCACGGTCATTGAGCCGTTGCCAAACGCCATGTTCCGCGTCGAGTTGGAGAACAAGCACCGCGTTTTGGCGCACGTCTCCGGCAAGATGCGCAAAAATTTTATCCGTATCCTGGCAGGCGATAAGGTCGCTGTGGAGCTTTCTCCCTACGATCTGACCCGCGGCCGGATCGTCTATCGCTACAAGTAGGTTGTGGGGCACTGCTAGGTTGTAGGGGCACGGCACGCCGAGCCCGTCTTTAAAGGTTTTGTAGGGGCCGGGCTTGCCCGGCCCGGCGTAATCGCAGGCAGGATTGGAACTTAGTAGCTTGAATCCCTGCCGCATCTAATAGTAAGGGCGGGAACCGCCACAAGGGTTTAGAGGGAGCAACATGAAAGTTCGAGCGTCAGTAAAAAAGATTTGCGACAAGTGCAAGGTCATCCACCGGCGCGGTGTGGTTCGCGTGATTTGCAGCAACCCGAAGCACAAGCAGCGCCAAGGATAAAGGTCTTAGGATTAAGGAGAACGTATGGCACGTATTGCTGGTGTAGATCTTCCGGTGCAAAAGCGACTGTGGGTCGGGCTTACCTCGATCTACGGCATCGGACAAGAGCGCGCGAAGAAACTCGCCGAAAAGGCCAACGTCGACGCCACCAAAAAGATTCGCGATCTGACCGAAGACGAAGTCAACCGCCTCCGCAATGAGATCGAGAAGGAAGGCCGCGTCGAAGGCGATCTCCGCAAAGAGATCCAGATGAACATTCGCCGGCTCATCGAAATCCAGGCCTATCGCGGCATTCGTCATCGCCGCAATCTGCCGGTTCGCGGCCAGCGCACGCACACCAACGCCCGCACCCGTAAAGGTCCGCGCCGCGGCGCCGTCGCAGCCAAGAAAAAGGTCACCGGCAAGAAGGGCTAACTCGTAGCGGCGACTTTACGTCGCCACGGTTTTGTAGGGGCGCAGCACGCTGCGCCCCATGTCCGCAAGATGTAAGCCGTGCCGAGATCTGGTTTTGTTTTTGGGTTTATAGGCCACCAGGCCACGATTTCAGCACCACCGATTCGAAGAAACGGAGCACGAAGTGGCAAAGGAAACGACAAACGCAACACCCGACGCCCAGCCAGGAAAAGCTGGAGCCGCCGCGGGCAAGCGCAAGAAAGAATTCAAGAAGAAGCGCGAGCGCCGCGCCATCCCGCACGGCTTGGTGCACATCGCTGCGTCGTTCAACAATACGCAGATCGCGATCACCGATACCGATGGCCGGACCGTGTGCTGGTCCTCGGCCGGTGCGATCGGCTTCAAGGGTTCGCGTAAGGGCACGCCCTACGCCGCGCAGCAAGCTTCGCTCGCCGCCGCCGGCATCGCGCGCGACCAGTACGGCATGAAGAGCGTCGAGGTTCGCGTCAAGGGTCCCGGCTCCGGTCGCGAATCCGCCGTCCGCGCACTCGCCGCTGCGGGTCTGCACATCGTCGTCATTCGCGATGTCACGCCGATTCCGCACAACGGCTGCCGTCCGCCAAAGCGCCGCCGCGTCTGATTTTTCGCATCGCCTCACCGCGATGCGTAGGGGCACGGCACGCCGTGCCCGTCTGAAAAAAAGTTTCGAAGCGAAAAGTTTCGAGTAGCGAGAGGAGAATCGAAGTTGGCAAGACATCGTGATGCAGTCTGCCGCCTGTGCCGCCGGGAAGGGCAGAAGTTGTTCCTAAAGGGTCTGCGGTGCTTTACAGAGAAGTGCGCCATTGAAAAGCGCAACTTCGTTCCGGGTCAGCACGGCCAGTCGCGGCGCCCGAAAGTCGCCGGTTACGGCTTGCAGTTGCGCGAGAAGCAGAAGATGAAGCGCACCTACGGCCTGCTCGAGCGTCAGTTCCGCTCCTACTTTGAGAAGGCCGTTCGTCTCAAGGGTCCGTCGGGCGAGAACTTGATCATCATGCTTGAGCGCCGTCTCGACAACGTGATCAATCGCGCCGGCTTCGCCAGCTCCAAGGCGCAAGCGCGTCAGCTCACGCTCCACGGCCACGTCCGCGTCAACGGAAAGAAAGTCAACATTCCGTCGTACCAGGTCAAGGTCGGCGACGAAATCGCCATCAAGGACAAGATGCACCAGAACGCCATGATCCTTGAAGCGCGCAACGTCGCGCAGAGCCAGAACTCCGTACCCTGGCTCGAGCTCGACCGCGAGACCTTCAAAGCCAAAGTCGTTGCCATGCCCAAGCGCGAAGACGTCCAGACGCCGGCATTCAACGAACAACTGATCGTCGAGTTGTACTCCAAATAACGCCGTATTCCGCCGGCGTTTCCGCCCGGCACGGTTTTGTAGGGGCGCAGCATGCTGCGCCCCAAGTCCGCAAGCTGTAAGGAGTTTTCGACCAACAAGTTTTTTCGGTTTTGTAGGGGCGGGGTTCACCCCGCCCGCTGTAGCACCGGCAAGTTGTAAGACTTTCGCGCAACACGTAAGAGAACGGCAGTCAGTTTCACAGGGGCAGTGCCTTCGATAAGTAACGGCGCGCAAGCGCCATGGAATGGGTCCGCTCTCTCGGACCAGAAGGAAGGAACAGAATGTGGAAGGGTTTTCAAAAGCCAAAGCGTCTAGCATCGGAACTCGAGTCGCTGACCGAAAAGTACGGCCGCTTCTCCGCGCAGCCTTTTGAGCGCGGCTGGGGCACCACTGTCGGTAACGCGCTGCGTCGCGCGCTTCTCAGCTCGATCGAAGGCGCTGCGATCACCGCGGTAAAAATCGAAGGCGTCCTGCACGAATTTTCGTCGATTCCGGGCGTCGTCGAAGATGCAACCGACATCATCCTGAATCTCAAGCAGGTGCCTATCAAGCTCAACACCGACCTGCCGAAGACGATTTATCTCAACGTCGAAGCTCCGGGTCCCGTCACCTCCGCCAACATCGAAGAAGACGCCGACTTCGCCGTTCTCGACAAGAGCGTCTACATCGCGACCGTCAGCGAAGGCGGCAAGCTCCAGATCGAAATGCGCGCCAAGAACGGCCGCGGCTACATCGCCGCCGACCGCAACTACGACGAAGACCTGCCGATCGGCTACATCCCGGTCGACTCGGTTCACTCGCCGGTGCGCAAGGTCAACTACTCGGTCGAAGCCGCGCGTCTCGGACAGATGACCGACTACGAAAAACTGATGATCGAAGTCTGGACCAACGGCGCCATCACGCCGCAGGATTCCATCGGCCTCGCAGCCAAGCTCGTGAAAGATCACATGAGCATCTTCATCAACTTTGAAGAGCCCACGGACGTCACCGAGCTGCCGCAGGAAATCACCAACGATCCGCGTCTCGAGCATCTCGATCGCAGCGTGGAAGAGCTCGAACTTTCCGTGCGTTCCTACAACTGCTTGAAGAACGCCAACATTCAGACGATCCGCGAACTCGTGCAGAAGAGCGAGAACGAAATGCTGAAGACGAAAAACTTCGGCCGCAAATCGCTCAACGAGATCAAAGATATACTAGTGAAGATGGGCCTCAGCTTGGGCATGAAGTTCGATGAGCACGGCCGCATTATTTGGCCGCCGCTCCCGAGCCAGACTGCACCTCCGACCGCGATGGAAGACAACGCCGGTCTGTAAGATCAGCACCACCGACTCGCAAGGCCGCGAAAAGAGATCGGCCTTGCGAGTCGCGCAGTACAATGGGTTCACGCCGAAGTAACGTAAAGGCACCCTCTAGCCGCGATCGCTTCCCAGATCGCGGGGTTTAGAGCAAACACGATCAAGCCGTAATTTTCTGGCAATCATCGTCTTGCTCCAAACGCAACGCACCAAGGAATGAAGGCGCGCTTAAGGCCGCCGCGAAAAAGGAAACTGGAGAAATGCGACACCTTAAGTCAGGATCGAAACTCGGCCGCAACCCGTGGCACCGCCGCGCGACGCTGCGCAATCTCGTCACGAACTTGCTCGAGCACGGCCGCATCACCACGACGCTGACGCGCGCGAAAGCCGCTCGTCCGATCGCGGAAAAAATCATCACGCTCGGCAAGCGCGACACGCTCGCTTCGCGCCGCCAGGCCGCCGCGTACCTCACGACGCCGCACGTCACGCAGCGCCTCTTCTCCGACATCGCTCCGAAGTTCGCCGATCGCGCGGGCGGTTATACGCGCATCATCGCCGCCGGCATCCGCGTCGGCGACGGCGCTCAAGTCGCCATCCTCGAACTCGTCAACTACGAGCTCAAGAAAAAAGAAAAGAAAGAGCGCCCGAAAAAAGAAGAAGTCGCCGAAGAAACGAAGGGCTAACCCCTCTCAAAACTTATTTTTCGCAATTCAAGCCCGGTCCACCCAGTGGATCGGGCTTTTTGTTTTTTCGGACTCCTTTCCCGCATCGATGCGTGTTTCCCTCGGAATTTCTCTATTCATGGTGAAGGGCGACCATGGGGTCGACTTTGACGGCGCGGCGGGCGGGGATGAAGCAGGCCACGAGCGCTACGGCGGTTAGGGTTACGGCGACGATCACGTAGGTCAGAGGGTCGGTTGGTTTTACGCCGTAGAGGAATTTTGAGATGAGGCGGGTGAGCGCGAAGGCTAAGACCGCGCCAATGATCACGCCGATGGCGCTCAGCTTGAGGCCGAGGCCGCCGATGAGTTCGGCGACGTCGCTCGGGAGCGCGCCCAACGCTACGCGAACGCCGATTTCATGAGTGCGCGCGTTCACGAAATACGACATCACGCCGTAGATTCCGATAACGGCTAGGAGCAACGCGATCCCTGCGAAGATCCCGAGCATGTTGCGATAGAAAAAGTAGTCGCCGATGAACAGGTCGAGCAGTTCATCGAGAGTGATGGGCGTGGACAATGGCACGTTTGGATCGACCTCGTTCATGCCCTGGCGCATGGCGGCGACGACTTGCGATTCGAGTCCTCTATCGCCGGACTTCAACTTCAGCATGACGGTCTGGCTGTTGTGAGTGAGGATTGTGCCGCCGGGCAATATCGGCTGCTGTTGTTTGGAGGAAATGTATGCAAATGGAAACGTCGGACGGCTGAGGCTTGTGTTTTTAACATCGGCTACGACGCCGACGATTTGCCGCGGGCGGTCTTCATCCACGGGATACGGATCGAACCGCAAACGAATCTGTTTGCCGATCGGATCTTCGTTCGGAAAATGCTTTTTCACAAAGGCTTCGTTGACTACCACGGCCCACGGAGCGCTGGCGACGTCGTGCTCATCGATGACTCGTCCTGCGCGAAGCGGAATGTGAAACATGTCGAAGTATCCAGGGCGCACTTCTCCGAATCCTGTGCGTGGACGGTCGCTGTCTTCGGGCGTGGGACGTCCGACGATGGAGAACGTCATCCCGCGGTTGATCGCGCCAGGCTGAACACCCGCGGCGGTGACGGCTTCTACCCCGGGAATGGCTGAGTACTTGAGCAAGAGCTGTTCGTAGAAGTTATCGACGGCAGGTGTCCACTTTTCCATGTCGCGCGGCATGCGTTCGACGTATTTGCCACCTTCGGGCAAGCTGATCTCGGCAGTCAGAACATTGTGCGAGTCGTAGCCGGGGTTGATGGTTTTCAGCCTGAAAACCGAATCGATCATGAGACCAGCGCCGACGAGAAGAACCATCGCAAGCGCGATTTCGGCGACGGCGAGGAGCTGCCGCACCAAGCCGCGCGATTTTCCGACGTTGCCGCGTTCACCTTCGCGGAGCGCGGCGTTGGGATCGGTGCGTGATGCTTGCCATGCGGGAACGATCCCGAAAATGAAAGCGGTGAACGCGGACACGACGACGGTGAATGTGAGAACGCGCCAGTCTATGTGAACGAGTTCTTCAAGGAAGCGATTCTCCGCCATAACGATGAAGATCTTGAGGCCGGCGAACGCGAGCGCGATTCCGGCGACACAACCGAGCGCGGCGAGCACGCCGCTTTCAACCATCGTTTGTTGCATCAGGCGGCTGCGTTCGGCGCCCAGTGCGAGACGAAGAGCGTATTCGCGGCGGCGGCTTTCGGTGCGCGATTGCAGAAGGTTTGCGACGTTGAGGCAGCCGATGAGAAGGATGAAGACCACGGCGCCGAGCAGGGGATAGAGATAGCTCCCGCCAAAGCTGACGACTTCGCGAACATTCTGCAAATGCTCGCCGACACCGGTGTTGGTTTTTGGATACGCAGCTGCGAGACCTTTTGCGACGACGTCCATCTCAGCCTGCGCTTGCTGCATGGTGACGCCCGGCTTCATGCGGCCGACGGCGACAAGCCAGTGGTCAATACGATCCGCGAATCGGGTGCTTTTCGGATCGACGGGCAACCAGAGATCGACTTTTTCGCCGGCCATTGCGCCGAGGCCATGCGGCATCACTCCGACGACGGTCGCGACCGAGCCTTGAATATCGAACGTCTTGCCGACGATATTGGGATCGGCGTGGAATTTATTGCGCCAGAAACTATCGCTGAGCAGGACGGAAATGGATTTGTCCTGCATTTCTTCGGGGAAGAAAATACGGCCGAGCTCGGGTGTTTTTCCGATGAGGGAGAAATAGTTTGGAGTTACGTTTTGCGTGTCGATGCGTTCGGCTGCGCCGACGCCGGCCATCATGGAATCCTCGACGCCGCTGGTGAGTGCAATGTCCTGGAAAGAGTGGCTGTCGGCGAGCCAGTCATTGAGCTCGGCGATGGCCGGCGGCTGGAAGGAGTCTGTGCGCCCGGGCTCAGTGTCCCAGATGACGACCAGTTGCTCGGGATGCGGCACCGGGAGCGGCCGATAGAGTGCGGCGTCCATGACGCTGAAGATGGTGGAGTTGGCGCCGATGCCGAGGGCTAGAGAGAGGCCGACGACGATGAGGAAGCCAGGGTTCTTGCGGAGGCTGCGGAGGGCGAACTGGAGATCTTGGCGGAGATTTTGGAGGAACTGAGACATGGGTTCACCTCAAGACAAGTCAATTTGCTCGGAGTGGTTAACCGTAATCGGGAAAACGGGGGTATACCCCTATGTTTTTAAAAGAGTGCGCAAGGTTCTTTGAATCAATGGTTTGCAAATCTATGGAAAACGGGAGTGTGCAGGCCACTGAAAATGCGCGGGTTGCGCGAGTGCGTGTTCGGATCTTATTTACTCGTACGAGAGGGATGGTTTGGGAGGATGCCAGACGGGGTCGAAATTCGACGGGCACGAGAGGAAGATAACATAGATGACGAGTTTATCTAAGTAATACTTGTGTAAATGCGTTCGAACGCCTTGATGGCCAAGGAAGTTCTTATGAACGACCAGTCGCTAGTTTTTCTTCGACGATTCATAGACGCCGGCAAGATGCCGGCGCTACGGGGTTTGGAAGATTCCGATAGGTACGGAATTGAGACTGGGCATCGTGTCGAATCCGGCGGAAGATGGGGTCCCTCCTAATCCGCCGGGCGCCAAGGTGTGGGCGTGCTGGTGTCTGCTGGAGTTCGCGGAATGAGGCGCTTTTTGGATCGATCGGTGAGGGATCGACGTGTGGTGACGCGACATGCGGTAAAGGCGCCGGTGAAGGTGAGGCTGTGGAAGTCGGCGGTGCCCGAACATGCGGGGCGGTCGGAGAATATTTCGGAGCAAGGGATGTTTCTGGCGACCGATCTAAGGATGGTGATTGGGACGGTGGTCGAAGTTGTGTTGAAGATGCCGCAGGAGATTACCGGGGAGCCAGAGACG
>DATAMU010000077.1:0-11656 GCA_036266605.1 Candidatus Acidiferrum sp.
CGGCCTTCCTTGCTGCGGCTCCGGTCCAGCAGATATTACGGGGCAAATCGCGGCCTGCTCCTCATTAGCGTGCCAAGGACCGCCGGTGACCGAAGGCCACCGCCTTGAGACGAAGAATTTACATCGCGCGGGATACTTTCCGGGCGGGCAAGCTGGCCGATGACATAAAATCTTCCTCATGCAAAACGCTGCGAAACCACTGATCCTGCTCTCCGGCGAGCTGCACACAAACAAGAAGTTTGGACCCGAGACGATCAATCGGGGGGCGGCGCTGTTTGAGTGTGAGTGGGATGGCGGCGTGTTTGAGTCGGGATTGTTCGTTGGCGGGATGTTTCGGTCTGGGCGCTTTGCCGGGGGAACATTTCTTGGCGGAATCTTCTGGGGCGGGAGTTGGTTGGATGGAACGTGGGAGGGCGGATTTGATCGCGTGGGGATTTATCGCTCGAGAGGCGATAACCCGACGGCTCCTTCATCCTGAAAACCTATGCCACGCCTGCTGATTTCTAGTCCGCATCGATATCCGGATCTTGCCCGGCTGTGGCACAGGTCGGTAGCGCGCGAACTGGTGCCGGCGTTCGCGGCGCTTCATCTGGATGTCGAAGTGAACATTTTTTGCGACGCGAATGCCGAACAGTTTGAGCCGCGGAGTTTTCCGGACGTGCGATTTACCCGCAGCGGGCCCGGGATGCGTGACTTCATGGAGTTTTATGACGCGACGCTCGAAGCGCCCTGTGACTTTCTGCTTTTTATAGACGCCGACACGTTCATTCTCGATGGTGGCTGGGCTGCGTCTTATTTCTCATCCCTCGACAATCCGCGGGTTGCCGCGGTGTCCTATGTGCCGCGGGATGGAGCGCCGGCGATCTTCGCGCTGCTGTGCCGGGTGGAGAGTTATCGTGCTCTCGCCCGGCCCACGATGGCCTGCAGATACGAATTTCCGGAAAACTGGCCGCACGGCGCCAATCCGCAACCGGGCGATGTTGCGGCGCGCGAACTGGCGAAAGCAGGACAGAAAATTGTCAACGTCGGCCAAGAGGAGTCGTCACGACATGTTGCGCAATTTCGTAGCACGACGGGAATACGTTCGAGCCGCGAGCAGATCACGCGCGCGGCTGGAAATTCGGTTTTCTGGAAGATGATCGACATGTGCCCGGAATATCTCGGCGCTGCCTACGACAATCTGGTGCTCGGTCGTCTTTACGAATCGCTCTTTCGTGAACCGTTCGCTGTAGATTCGGTGGGCGTAGCGCTCGGCGGCAGTTTGACGGTCGATGAAATGAGGCGGGCGTTGAGCGGCGTGCGCGATGCCGACCGGCTTGAGACGCTCCGTCGAGGCTTCCGCCAATCGCATGACAACATATTGCGATTGGCCAGGCGTGAAGGCGTCGAACTGACGATTCCGTCGGTGCTGCCCGAAGCAAGCGCTGTTGTCTGATGCCGGATCCTCCGGCACCATAGATTCCCAAATCCTATTGTGACTGGCCAAGATTCGCGGAAAGTCAGTCCGCCATCGAGCTGATACTCTCGCCGTCTGACTTCGGAGCGATTGGCCGATGGTTCCCACGGAGCGATGAAAATGATCAATGTACGAGTCAAAAAGATGCACGAAATGGCGAAGGTGCCAAAGTACGCCCACATTGGGGACTATGGGGACTTGGCGGCCGATCTTTGTTCGGTCGAGGATGTAACGCTGGAAACCGGCGATGTGAAGACGATTCCAACGGGAATCGCGATGGAGTTTCCGCCGGAATATGGGGGGATCATTGCGGACCGCTCGGGGCTTGCAGTGCGTGGTCTGACGACATTCGCCGGAGTTGTGGATCCTGGCTATCGCGGCGAGATTCGGGTGGTAGCGAGTTATTTCGGGAAGGAACCCCTGTTGATTAAGGCTGGCGACCGAATCGCGCAAATACGGATCGTGCGCAGAATCGAAGCAAGCTTTGTCGAAGCAGAAGAGATAACGGAGACCGAGCGCTCTGGGCGTGGGTTTGGTAGTAGTGGGAGGTAGTCGGCAGTCCATCGCAGAAAACACGGGCAATGCGGGCTGAAACCGGATTGCAAGTCGTTCATATTTTGTGTCCCTTTGGTTATTCGATCTTCGAGCGTCTGGTACGTTCCGCCCATTGACCGCCTATCGGCGCTCTTTGAAACTTGACCTAGAAAGCGTCTATTCGAATCGCTATCCGATCCATCACTTAGCGAATCGTGCCAACAATTCAGGAGGCCGTCGTGCGCATCGTTCTTGGTCTGGGTTTGGGGCTCTTGGCGATCAGCTTTTCAGCAATGGCTGAAGAAATCTCGTTGAAAGACGGAACGAAGATCGTCGGGCACATGACGGCGGTCACGCCGGAGAAAATTGAGGTCGAGACGTCATACGGAAAGATGCAGCTCAAGCGGAGCGACGTCCTCACGATCAGCTTTCCGGAAAATGGCACGTCGGCAAATGTGACGCAGCCGTCGTCCTCCGGAACTGCGCAAGGAACCACGTTGAACGCTGTTGCACCCAAGATGGACGAAAGCCTGAACGGGCTTGTTTACGTGAATCGGACCGCGAAGTTTACGCTGACGCTTCCTCCGGACTGGGTGATCGCTCCTGAGCTTCGCCACTCTCCCGAGATGCTCGCCGGGCTGGCGTCGCGCGACAAACTCCGCTTTCTGCTGGTAGCCCAAGAGGAGTATCCAGGTTCCCTGGAAAGCTACAAAGAGTTGACGATGCTCGGTGCGCGCCGCAACCTCGCAAGCTTTGAGGAACTGTCGGAGTCGCCCGCAACCATCGATGGCAAGCCTGCACTCCTGATTTTCTATCGCGGCAACCTCGCCAAAGCGTCGAACCTCCCGGTGGAGTTTGTCTCGGCAATCGTCGTATCGGGGAAGACATACACCAAGGTGACGGCATGGTGCGTCGAGCCGCTTTTTCATGATATGCAGCCGGCCTTCGAGAAGGTGCTGAATTCATACCGCTCGAACAGTGGACAAACCACGGCGGCGGTTTCGAACTAGCGGGCAGAGTGTCGGCGTCAGGCATATTGGCGCTGATTAGGCTCCGCTTTGCGAAGATTGCGAAGGGAAAGTCACAATGAGGTTCCCCACTGCGATAGCCCTTTTGGCATTTGCACTGGCACCCATCGCGTGGGCTCAGGCGCCTGCGCCAAACGCGCCACAACCAAATACACCGACAAATAGCGATCCGAACACGCTGCTCGCGGCAGCCGCTTCGGGCGACGCTCATGCGCAATTTGACTTGGGAAATTATTATTTCAATAGCCGGTATGTGACGCTCAATTACGCGGAGGCTGTGTCCTGGTATCGCAAGGCCGCCGCACAGGGCTATGCGCCCGCACAAGATCAGCTCGGCAGCATGTATCAAAATAAAGCGGGCTTGCCGGAAAACTATAAGGCCGCGGTGAGCTACTACCGCGCCGCAGCAAACCAGGGTTACGCGCTCGCGCAATATCATCTGGCAAGCATGTACAAAGCTCGCCTCGGCGTTGGTCGCGACTACAAACAAGCCTTCGCCTGGTACACGAAGGCGGCCAACCAGAATCTCGCTTGCGCGGAGGAAGAACTCGGCTATTTCTACCAGAGCGGGCTTGGAACGAAGCGCGACTACGCCAAGGCTATCGCCTGGTACCGGCGCGCCGCCGACCACGGCGACTCCGATGCTGAAAACCAGCTAGGATTTTTGGCCGAGCAAGGATTGGGGCAGCCACAAAATTTCGTCGAGGCGCTTTCGTGGTTCTACAAAGCTGCCGCACAGGGCAACGATCAAGCCCAGGAAAACATTGGGTACATATTCGAACATGGCACAGGCGTTCCGGTGGACTATGCGAAAGCCAGAGCGCTGTTCGAACAAGCCGCGGCACAAGGTAACGGCGATGCGGAAAATCAGCTTGGGTGGATGTATCAATACGGGCAAGGCGTACAGAAGGACAATGCGAGAGCTTTGACCTGGTACCAATTGTCTGCACACCGCGGCGACGTCGCTGGCCAAAATAACGTAGCGGACTTCACCTCCTACCTCGAAGAAGAAGGCGACTACCAAAATGCCACGCTGGCTGTCCACGATCCTGCAGCCGACGAAGCGCAACGCTGGGCGAACATCCAGGACCTTCGCCACCGCATCGACGCGGCAGAGGCCGACGCCGCATATCAAGACGGTCTCGTGAGCCAACTCGAAGGCATGAACAAGGGCAAAACCGACGGTGTGAGTAGAGTTTTTAAGGCCATCGGCGACGCCGGCTCTGTTAAGTACCGAGTCCTCGCGGAGAATGATCGCGCTGCAGCGGCGACTCTGCGCGGCCAACTGGCTCGGATCGAGGGTCCTTCGCAGTTCTCCCTTCAAGAACCCAACCCCTAGTCCACACGAACGAACGGGTTCGTATGACCGGCGGCGTGGTGTAGATTCAAACGAAACTGGAAATGCGCGGAGCCAGAGGCTTGGCGGAAAAGCATGTCACATGATGTGGTGTTGGAGGGAAGCGAATGCAAGCAGTCTTATTGGAAATCTTGCGCCAGAACCAGGTCACAACTCATTTCGCTCTGGACCGGGTTACTGAAGAAAATGCATCTCTCAAACTGAATGAGAAAACAGCGTCCATTGGGTTCATCTACCGGCATATCGGGGAGACGATGAATTTGTTCGGTCAGTTTTTCGGCATCCCGACCGACGTTACGAACACCACGATCGGTCAAACAGACAGTGGTCAGGGGGCTGATGTTGAGTACAGCCGGCAATTGATCTCAAGAGGATTCGAGGCGTTGCAGGGTCTTGTAGAACGCAGCGCCGATGAAGACTGGCTGAAAACGGTTGATACTCCTTTCTTCGGCACGGTCACGCGTGCGCGCCTTTTTGCTCATGTTCTTTTTCACAACGCGCATCACGCGGGTCAAATATCTATGACGTTGGCAAAAGGAAGTAAATAACAGCGTTTGAGACCGGCGCTTGCTATCCCAAGCCACGCCGGAATTAGCAGTCTCCCGGTCGATCTCAATGCCCCGAATCGTTGAAATGAAGATGTCGCAGTGCCGCTTGGCAGTGTTTCTGTCCGCTTTGCAACATTTCGCAAGACCGCTGACAACTCCGATAAGTATCTTCTCGCGTGGATTGGTCTCGTCCGACAAGACAAGGAGGGTCGTATGTTCAAGGGGATTCTCGGAATCCTGTTGGCTGCTTTCGTTGCGATACCCGGTGGCGTCACAGCAGGTACGGCCGTAAGCCCGTTTATCGGGGAGTGGAAGCTGGATTCATCGAGGAGTAGGACGCCGGATGAGATGAAGGTGGAAAGCAAGGGTGGCAACACGTATGTGTTTGACTTTGGCGGCGGGCCAGAAACCATCGTGGCGGATGGCACCGACCAGAAGGGCTTGAGTGGAACGCTGCTCTCGGTGCGGAAGGAAGCGGCCGACACGTGGATCGTCAAACGTAAGCTCGACGGAAGGCTGATGCTCATGGCCACGTGGAAGCTGTCACCGGATGGAAAAACACTGACGGATTACTATCGTGAATTCGAGACCGATGGATCGACGGTCAGTCTGGACTACGTCTATGAGCGGACTGGCGCAGGAACGGGATTCGCTGCGGACTGGCAAAGCATCAAGGAGACAAACAACTCGCCGATTCTGATGCACGTTAAGGCGTTCGACGGTGACGGCCTCTCGTTCATCTCGGAGCATCGGACGAGAAACGTGAAGTTTGATGGCAAGGACTATCCGGTCGAGGAGCCGAACCCGGGCCGCGCCTCTACGTCATCGCTGCGCCGGGTGGACGACCGCAATCTCGTGCTAACGGAGAAGTCGGAGGGCAAGGTGTTAGACACGCAGGAAATCGTACTATCCCCCGACGGAATGACTTTGACGATGACGATACGCCTTGCCGGTCGTGAGAAGCCGAATGTGCTGGTGTTCATGCGTCAATAGTGGACTGACGCTTTGCGCAGACAAAATCCTGCCGGACGCAGAATCAATCGCGATGTCCGTTGAAATAAAGGCTAAGCTGCCGCTGTTGCTCGGGCGGAGCGGCGACGGAACAGTAGTAGTCCAACAAGTCCGACGCCCAGCAATGCGATCGTGCTTGGTTCGGCGACTGGAGTCGTGCTGCCCGAGGTGATCGACGTAAGTGTGCCGTCGAACGCATAGAAGACAAACGTCGAAGGTGCGCCCGCGGCGCCGTTAAATTGGACTGTCGAGCTGGTTGCGCCGTCTACAAAATTGACGAAACTTGCGACGCTGCTATCGCCGACGGTGCAAGGACCGGTCAGAGGTTCGCCGATTGCAGAAACGGCTTGATTGGAACTGCCCTGATCGCAGGTAAAGATGCCGTAGTTGGCGTTGGAAGTATTGAAGTTCAGCGTGAAGATCGCGCCGGTGCTAAATCCCGGCAGGCTGAACACGTCAAGCGTCTCGCTCGGGTTCACGTTATTGTTTATGAAAAGTGTTGTCGGAATCCCGCTGATCGTGGGGCCGCCATCAACTGTTCCGAAATTTGCGTCGGCGATTGTGCCTTGGTTCGATGCGCTTTTGGTTCCGTGGATCGAGTTTGCGCGAAGCGGCGCTGCCGCACAAAACAGAACACCCGCTATCAAAACGCTTAGGCGTTTGAAGTTCATGAGAAGTGGACCTCCGTTATGAAAAGGCACAATTAGAAAGATGGTGGTTTTTATTTCAGACGGGCCAATGCGTCAAGGCTCATACTGAGAGCTGTTTTGTGGTACTCGTTTTCCAGTACGCCCCGTACCCCTGTCGCAGGTTTCGCTCCCTTTTCGCTAATCGGCTCCGCTAATCGCTAATTAGCGCAAGACTTGGCTCCCGGTGGCATAATTGGCGGCACTCCAGGTGCCCAACGATGCCTCATTCCCATGATTGAAGACCCGAAGCGCGGGCCGGACGAACCCCAACCGTCCACCGATGACCTGACGCTGTCGTACGCGAACGCGCCCGGTGAAGGGGTTGGCGCGCCCGCCGGGGTGCCTCTCTTGGAGGTTCCCCCGAACGCGGTCTTTACGCCCGGTCAAGTTCTCGCAGGGCGCTTCAGGGTGGTGCGATTTGTCGCCCGGGGCGGCATGGGCGAGGTGTATGAAGTCGAAGACCTCGAGCTGAACGAGCGGGTGGCGGTCAAGACGGCGCGGTTCGAAACTTCGCGTGGAACGAACGATGTGGAGCGGTTTCGTCGGGAGATTCAGCTTGCACGGAAGGTGACGCATCCGAATGTCTGCCGGACGTTCGATGTGTTCCGTCACGTGGTAAACGATGCCGTCACGGGATCGTCCACTGAGATTTTGCTCGTGAGCATGGAGTTGCTGGAAGGCAAGTCGCTGGACAAGCGGGTGCGCGGCGTGAACCGATTGACAAGCGCCGAAGCTTTGCCGATCGTCACGCAACTCTGCGCGGGATTGCAGGCGGCGCACAACGCCGGCGTGATTCATCGGGACTTCAAAAGCAGCAACGTAATGCTGGTTCCCGGAGGAGCGGGTTCGCGATCTGCAACCCAGTTGGCGGAAGCATCGCAATCGGTCCGTGTAGTCATCACTGATTTTGGTCTTGCCCATACTGAAGAGCATCACGAACAGTCGCTGACGCGCACCGGGGACATCGTTGGAACGCCAGCATACATGTCGCCGGAGCAGATCGAAGGCGGGCTGATTACGCCTGCAACAGACATTTATTCGCTGGGCGTGGTGATCTACGAGATGTTGACGGGCGAGTTGCCCTTCTCTGGCGATACGCCTCTTTCGATGGCCATCAAGCGGCTGAAGGCGCCGGCGCCATCGCCAAGGCTGCGAATACCGGATATCGACGTGCGATGGGAAGCAGTTGTCGCACGATGCCTGGAGCGTGAGCCGGCGGATCGATTCGCGAGCACGGACGAGATTGTGGAAGCGCTTCGGGGAGGAGCACTTCCCGCACGAGCGGATAACGCGAGCGCAGAGAGAGGAAGTTGGGGTGCGGGTGGCTCGTCGCAGAGCGCGGCGTCGGCATCGATCAACACAACAAATTTTCCACAAATTCAGGCGCCTTGGTGGCGCTGGCCGCTTGTCGTTGTAGTGGTTGCCGCCATCGTGGCGGCGTCCTTGTGGGGCTGGGGGCGTTATCGAGGTGCGCCAGCGTCCGGCACGGCGAATACCGGCGCCGTCGCCTCGGGAACTGCTCGCAAATCCGTCGCGATTCTTGGTTTTTCAAATTTGTCGGGACGGAAAGAGGCGGATTCGCTCGGCAACGTGTTGGTGGACGGCTTGTGGTCGCAGCTTGACACTGATCAATTGCGGTTCGTCGCGACCGACCGCGTCGATGAAATGAATCATGACCTGGCGCTGGGCGACCTTTCGGGCTCGATGTCGCAGAAGCAAACCGAGGCGATCCGCAAATATTTGGGCGCGGACGTCCTGATTACGGGTTCATACAATGTCATCGGCGCGCCGCAACATTTCGACATCCAGTGGAATATTCATTTGCTGAATGCCGTCGATGGGCAGAGCCTTGGCTCGATCTCCGTGCCTGGTAGTCAGACGGACCTAAACGATCTTGTCGTTCACATGGGGCGGCTCGTCCGCCAAAAATTCGGGATTCAACTTTCGGGAGCGGAACAAGCTAGAGTTGACGCTTCCCTTTCGGCGAATCCCGATGCCGTAGCAGCCTTTTCCGAGGCGCAAGTAAAGTTGCGCACTTTCGACCTGCCTGCCGCTACCAAACTGTTGCAACAGTCGATTGACAGCGATCCGAACTTTGCGAGAGCGCATAGTGCGCTGTCGGGGGCATGGGATGCGCTCGGCTTCGAGACGAAAGCGACGGAAGAGGCAAAAAAAGCCGTCGAAACCTCTGGCAAACTTTCACGAGAAGCGCGAGATCTGATTGCCGCTCGCTTCTCGGCAACGAGCCGCGACTGGCCAAAAGCGATTCAGCAGTACGCCCAATTGTGGACGCAGTATCGCGACGAGCCCGAATACGGATTGCTGCTGGCGAACACGCAGGTCCGCGCCGGCAAACCACGCGATGCACTTACGACGATCGGCCAAGTTCGCAGTCAGAATCCCCCGGCGGGAATTCAGGCGCAGACCGATCTTGCCGAAGCGCAAGCGCACGAAACGCTCGGCGATTACGCATCCCAGCTGAAAGCCGCAACTTCGGCCGCGGAAACCGCGCAGTCGCTAAAAGCGAACCTCTTGCTTGCGCGCGCGCGAATCGCGCAATGTATTGCGCACGTGAGCATGAGCGAGGTTGCTAAAGCGACTCCGCTGTGCGAAGAGGCTCGCAAGCTGAACATCGATGCGGGCGACCAGTTCGGAGCCGCACGGGCGACCAATCAGATCGCGAAGGCCTACGACAACGCCGGAAATTACGACGCCGCAGAACCGCTCTATCGCGACGCGCTGGGAATCGCGCAGTCCATTGGCGACAAATACGACGAAGCCGGCGCGCTGAACAACCTCGCGAATATTCAATCGACTCGCGGCGATACCGCCGGAGCGCGAAAAAGCTACGAGCAGAGCATCGCAGTGGCACAGGAGCGCGGCGAATTGCGCGACGCGGCGCGGGCACGGCAGAACCTCGGACTGCTTTTGTACTCGACGGGAGATGCCACGCGCGGCAAGGCGATGTTCACGGCGGCTCTGAAGACCGTTCGCGACATTGGCGACCGCGACCTGGAAGCAACTCTGTTGAACAATCAGTGTGAAGTCGGCCTCAACTATGGCGCGATTACACAGGCGCTGGCCGATTGCGAGAAAGCTCTGGAGATTTGGCGAGGCTCGAATGATCGCGCGGGTGTCGCGAAAGCAATGTCTAATCTGGGCGCCGTGCAACTACAGCGTGGTGAGATCGATTCCGCAGTGGCTACGTTGCAGGAAGCGGTGAGCGCATTGGATTCGGCAGGGGCGAAGAACGATGCGGCGTGGACGCGCGTAGCGCTATCGGCTGCGCTACTGAATCAAGGAAAAATTGAAGACGCGCGGAATACAGCGATGGCTGCCGCCACCGAATTGGAATCGGAGAAAGATGTTTCCAGCGAAGCTGAAGCGCGCATCGCAATCGCGAACACAATGCTCGCCGGTGCCGACGTGAACGGCGCGCGCGGGCAGGTCGACAAGGCACTTGCGTTAGCGAAGCAGTCAGACGATCGCGGCTTGAAGCTTGACGTGAGCGTGGCGGCGGCGCGACTCGATACGCGATCCGGAAAGAGTGCGGACGCGATCAAGGCGTTGGAAGGGGCTGTGAAGGACGCTCACTCCGCGGGGCTGCTTCAAAGCGAGTTCGAAGCCCGCCTTGCCTTGGGTGAAGCCCGAATCGTGAGCGAGCAGAAAAGTGCGGGGATTTCGATGTTGCAAGCTCTTGCGAGAGATGCGAAAGCTCGCGGTTACGAGCTAGTTGCTCGCAAAGCCGTCGCGTCGGCCAAGGGCTAAAAGAAAGCCCACTGCGACGCGAGCATGGCTTCCCTTTTCCCGTCAGATTCGTGGTTCAACTCCCCTGACGCCGAGTCGCTCCGCAATCACGCCGTCGCTGCCGGCTTGATATTCTGATTCACACGAAAGAAATTCGTCGGGTCGTATTTCTTCTTGACCGCGGCCAAACGCGCGAGATTTTGACCGAAGGCGGTACTCACGACGTCATCCGATTCGACGTCGAGGGCTCCGAGTAGGTGGGCGTTGGATCCGTATGGCCGGAGCATCTCCTCTCCGGCTCGCGCCCAGTCGCGGTGAGTGGCAGTCTCTGCGGGATTGGTCCATTGCGCGATGAACAACACATCCCACGGCACGTCGCGGTGAGGATAGGCAGTCGCGTCCTTGGGTACGCGGCTCGCAGCCCCACCGTAATTTTCGATAACGAGTGCTGAGAGTGGAGATTGCATGGCGTTGCCCTGTGCGACGATTGCCCGAATCGCATCATCCGGTATTTCTCGCAGCAGCGTCGATTTCCAGTAGTTTTGATTGCCGTCGGGAAATGCAGGTCCGAGCATCGATTGCAGCCCCGGAAATGGCATCGGTTGCATCATGTCCGCAATGGGCGAGCCAAATTTCCGCAATGGTTGCAGAACTCGTTCGCCCTCATCCACGCTGCCGCAATAGCACGCAATGATCGCCGTGATTGGCGTGCCATCCGGCGCGTGAAGAAGCCCGGCGTAGGCCGTGAGTTCGTCGGGCGCAGTTGGGATGAAATCGCGGTAGTGACGCAGGACGTCGGTCGCGGCAGCACGGGGATAAAGAATCATGCCTCCCAGCACCGTGCGCACAGGTCGCGCCTGAAACTCGAACGATGCGACGACGCCGAAATTTCCTCCTCCGCCTCGCAAACCCCAAAACAAATCCTCATTTTCAGATGTACTGGCGGTGACGACTCGTCCGTCGGCGAGCACAACTTGCGCGGAAAGAAGATTGTCGATGGTCATCCCATATTTTCGAATGAGCCAGCCGACGCCGCCTCCCAGAGTGAGTCCGGCGATTCCTGTTTTGGGCACGATTCCCGACGGCACTGCGACGCCAAACGCGTGAGTTTCGCTGTCCATGTCGCCGAGCGTCGCGCCTCCTTGAACGCGCACTCTTTGGGTCGATGGATCGACGTGAACAGCCCGCATGCGAGACAAATCGATAACGAGCCCGTCGTCGCAAAGCGCACGGCCGCCGACGTTATGACCGCCGCCGCGAATCGCGGTCAGCACATTTTTTTCGCG
>DATAMU010000078.1:0-3786 GCA_036266605.1 Candidatus Acidiferrum sp.
GCGGACGCGGATTGTAAGGCGATCGATGCGTTGTCGGATGACTTTGAGAAGAGAAATTCGCGGCGCCCGTCTTCGATTCGGGAGCTTGTGACGGCGGGATTGCTGAGGGGCGTCCCAGCCGATCCGATGGGTAACGCGTACGTGTTGGACAACACAGGGAAGGCGCAACTCGATCCTGAAAGCGCGCTGGGGAAGAAGAAGCGGTTTTACAGCAAGACGCTGTCAAATTTGGCGAATCAGCATTGAGATCAGGTGTGCGGGGGGCCCGTCTGTTTCACGCACTTCGTGCGCGGTCGTAGGGTTCCGATCGTTGGGTGATTTGGGTTGCGTGCGCAAAGGCGGCGCTGAAGCTCCGCATTCCATGTAAAGTCGAATTATTGCGTGACGCAGAGTAGCGTCATTTGCGGGTCGATGACGATCTTGCGTGGGTCGGTCTTCGAGATGAAATGAAACGAAGTCTCCGCGCCTGACGCGACGACGGTGCCGAGATAAGTTGCGTGGCCGGCGGTGGCGCCGGCGTAGAGCGGCACCGGAGCCAAAAACGAGTGCGGAACGTTGTCTTGAAATAGTTTTCCGCGAACGAGAAAGCCCTTATCGGTGTTGTGCACGCTGAACTCGACGCGGTATGAAGGTATGCCTGTTCCTCGCACCCATTGATCGAAAAACCATTCCATGGAGCGGCCGCCTTCGAGGTCCATGGATTTCGTCATCACGGCTTCGACCTCGTGCTGGAAATCCTCGGTGGATAGAGCGCGATACGAATATCTCGTCATCAAGTTGTGGAGCAAAGTGTTGAAGCGCTCGTCGGGATTTTTTGCGTTGGGCTGGCGAAGCTCCTCGTGGAGCATGTGCATAACCCACGCCCCCTTGCTGTAGATCACTTGTTCGAAGCCGAGAGGCGATTTCGAGGAATTGAGGCGGTTGCCGAGTTCGAGCGCGCCGATGTCGGCGAAGCGCTCGTCGGTATCAGGAATTTTTGCGACGAGATTGTCGCGATAGCGCGCGAGCCAGATGCGCAGCGAGTGATCGGTGTGTTTTTGCGTGTCGGCGAAGAGCAGCGCGAGGTAGTTGGCCATCGCTTCGTCGATCCACTGATCGCGATACGAATCCCAGCCGACCACGTTGCCCCACCATTGATGCGCGACCTCGTGAAACGGAACGAGCTCGGAAAAATGTTCCTGGCCGGAGACCGAGAGGCCAGCGCGGAGTTGGGCTTCGGCGGGTAGATAGGAATACGTCGAGAGATAGAGGAGGCCCGGCCAGCCTTGGCCGAACGTGCCCGGAATTTGCGACACGCTCAATTTTTGAAATGGGAATGGTCCGCTGAGATTTTCGTAGAAGCGGATGGATTGTTCGATCGTGCGAGCGAGGCCTTTCATCGCGTCCGTTGGTCGCGGTGGCGGCGGGCTGACGGCCATTCCGTTTGCTCCCGTGCGTCCTTCGGAAGAGAGCGGGGTGAGAATGCGCGGAGCCTGTACTACGCGGCTTTCGAGTTGGCCGTCGATCGATCGCTCCAATTGGCGGTTTGCGTAGACCTCGACGGAAGGCGCATCGGACGCGAGTGAGGTTGAAACGTATTCGCCGAGATTGAAGCCGGCGACGGAGACGGGCTTTTCGCTCTGCCAATGGCCGACGCGGAAGTCGCCGTCTTCGGACTCATTGCGCTTGATGCCGGTGGCGACGAGCTTGAGCTTCTTGGGCCAGCGGATCGTCAGGTCGTAGCTGGCGAAATCGGCGGCGTCGCCGAAATGTGGATACCAGCTTTCGCGGGCATCGACGAAGAGAACGCCGTTGCCTGCGTTTTCGATGACGCGGCCGCGATAACGGAAGTGGAGAGTGAACTCGGAACCTTTGTCGGGAGCGGCGGGGAGAATGACGAAGAGATAGTCGGTGCCGCGACTGAGTCGATCCTGAAGATTCATGCCTTCGTTTTGGAAGAAGGTGAGGGGCTCACCGTGAGGTCCGGTGACGCTTTCGACGGCGAGGGCGCGGGCGAGTTGAAAGCCGATGGCACGTTCGCCGCCGGTTTCGGCGCGCATGCGGAGGTCGGCTTTTGCGTCGAGCGAAGTGTCGGCTAGAACAGATGTGTTGATTTCGTAGTCGAGAGCGGAGAAATGACGTTGAGGGGGTTTCTGATCGGGAAGCGGATAGGAGGCCCAGACATCGTAGAAGCCTTCGGCTCCGACTTTTTTCGGCTGGCCGATGAGCGCGGCCTCGAAGCGTTGAGGATCGACCATCATGTCGAAGGGGCCGCGTGTGTTGCCTTCGACGGCGGCGTAAAAGAAGGGCTCGGCGTGTGCGGAGACCATGCTGAAAAGTATTCGAAGAGACTCCGGCGGATTAACTTGTGCGGTGATCGGATCCCAGCGGACGGCGAACTCAGTGTCTTGAATCGGCTGAACGCCAGCGCCCCTGAGTTCGCGGAGAAGTTCGGCGGCGGTGTCGTCGGTAAAGCGAAGATAAACGTCGGAGAAGGCTTCGTCGAGAACGGGCGCACCGAGGAAGCGGGCCATTTGTTGTTTTTCGATTGGGTCGCGCGGGGCGGCGACGACGTGGCCGCGGCCGGAAAAGACGGCGCCGGTGACTTGTCCTTTGAAGGGCGCGAAGAAGGCGAGCTTGCCGAGATCGAAGGTGAAATGGCCGTCGCCGCGGCGGAGTTCGATGCGGTCGGCGACGGTGATTTCGTAGACGGCGGCGGGATTGACGCGGAGGGAATTGAGGGCTTCGTAGGTGGTGCGGGGGGAGTCTTCGGCGGCGGGCGCCGCGAAGGGCATCACGAACAAGCAGAACGCGAGAAAGGCCACCCCTGGCCACATACGCAGAGTGTAGGCACTTTCGGCAAGGGGAAACAAGGCGTCCTGAGGGACAGGTAGCCGGGGGCCTAAAATTGAGGGATGCATGGGCGTTTGGACGGATGGTGGTGGGGATTCTCTTCTGGGAATCGCAGGCGAGTGTGCGTGTTCTTGCGTGCGGCGGCGGGTGTGGCTGTACTTGGTTCGATGGTGGCTGCGGGTGGGCGGGCCGATACCATCGTGCTGAAGAATGGAAAGCGGATCGTGGCGCTGAGCGTGGTGGAGGACGGAGACAAGATTCGGTACGAGACGGCGGCGGGGGAACTGAGTTTGCCGAAGTCGATTGTGGATCACATTGAGCGCGGGCCGGTGGGGGTGATGCCGGATTCGCCGGCGGCTGCGGCTGCGAATTTGGCGATTGCGCCGCCGGTGTTCGAATCGGACGCGGAAGTGGAGCAGGCGACGATTCACGACGGGGCGATCGATCGGAACTATTTATCGCATGTCGAGGGCGAAGCGCGATCGGGCGGAGCGAAGGCGAATGCGCGCGCGGCGCGGGCGCTGCATGCGGCGTCGCAGTTCGAACTGGCTCATGGCGATATGGAGCATGCGCTGAATGATGAGCGTTCTGCGCTGAACTACGTGCCGGACGATCCGATGATTTTAATGAACGTGGCGTACTTGCATTTGAAGAGGAGCGAGTACAAGGCGTCGATGGAGTATCTCGAACGCGCGCGGCGGGTGGCGCCGGATGATCCGGAGGTCGCGAAGCTGGAAGGATGGGCGTACTACGGGATGGTGAAGCTCGATCAGGCCGTTGCGGAGTGGAAACGCGCGTTGGCGATTGGGCCTGATCCGGAAGTGCAGGCGGCGCTGGCCAAAGCAGAGCGAGACCGGCGGGAAGAGCAGAGCTATCGGGAAAACGAAAGCACCCATTTCACGCTGCACTACGACGGAAATTCTGAGCCTGAGTTGGCGCGGGAAATTTTGCGGG
>DATAMU010000079.1:0-5468 GCA_036266605.1 Candidatus Acidiferrum sp.
GCGCCAACGAGACGCCGCGCGAGCTCCGGAAACTCATCCGCCAGGGCTGCCTTGTTCATCCCGCGGTGCTTGGAAAGTGTCGCCACACACACTTCATCTGCCCCCACCGGTGTGACATACGCCTGTGCTCGCTCTCCCCAATGCACTTCCAGAACATCCGACCAAGGCCGCATCCGATAATGCCAGCGCACCGCGTATCGGCAGTCGCGCTCTGTCGCCGTATCGAGCCCCGCCCAAGACCGTACGCGAGACCCAATTCCGTCTGCCCCCACAATCCAACGGGCTCGCACAAGCCTGCCTTCCGTGCGAGTTTCGCCGGCCAGCGTCACCCCATCTCGCGAAATCCCCACCACTGGCATATTCCAGAGCAACTTCACGCCGCAACTCTTCGCATGCTCCACAAGTTTCGCGTGCAACGCCACGCGCCGCATCCCAATCCCGCACTCCACCGGGAATCGCGCCTCGACTTCGCTTCCTCGCGCGATAAATCGCACTCCGCGCATCACATGTCCGTCGTCAGCGTCCAAGTTGACGCCCAAATCGCGCAGCGCCGTTACCGTTTCTGGCATCAATCCTTCGCCGCACGCTTTTTCGATCGGCCACTGCGTGCCATCCGCCACCACCACGCAAAAACCCTTGTTCCGCGCGGCAATTGCGGCGGCGAGCCCAGCCGGACCTCCACCGATCACAAACACGTCAGTTTGTTCGATCATCCTGTCTTGCCCTTGATCGTACGTGGCGCAACCTGGCTTACACCATGTACGAAGATATGTCCGGCGCGCTTTCGGGCCGGGCTTCGAGCCATTCAACTAGATGCGTGCGCCTGACGTCCCTGAATTACGCCTGACGCACCAGCAACTGAGATGCAATTTCGACACACCGCGCCGCGTCGGATCCCATCAACACCGTGTCAAATCAATGTCCCGAACATGCCGCAATCCGAATGAGGTACGACCATTCCAACAGAAAAATGATGCGAATCGCGACCAAGGAAGGGTGTTAATAACTGCGTGAGCCGCCGCTTATTCCTCCGGCTCCTGCGTAACAATATGTACATCCACCGCGGGCGACTCCCTCAAGAATCGATGCACCGCCGATAGATAAAGATACTTCCGCCAGTCATGCACCGGCGCTCGCCCAAAAATCACTTGCGTAATATGTTTCGACCGCACAAAATCCGCGACCGAATCTGCCACGCTTCGTCCCTTTAATCGGACGACCTTCGCGCCCAAATTCTCTGCAAACTTCAAATTCGCTGAGAGCGCATTCTGATTCGCTTCCTTCGGCCCGAACTCCCGATCTACATGCACCACGTACAACTCCGCGTCCATGCGCCGCGCCATACGCGCGCTCCGCGCAATCAGATATTGTCCCGTCGGATTCGCTGATACACACACCGCCATCCGCTCGCGCACACCCCAGTTCTTGCGGATGTCCTGGTCCTCCATATACGTCTCGAGGCTGCGATCTACTTGCTCTGCAACTTGCCGCAATGCCAGTTCACGCAGTGCAATCAGGTTCCCGCGCCGGAAAAAATTCTGCAGCGATCGCTCGACTTTCTCCGTCGCGTAAACGTCGCCGCGCTTCATCCGGTTCTGCAGCGCTTCCGGCGTCAAGTCCACCATCACTGTTTCCGACGCCGTGAGCGGCACCCAATCCGGTACCGTCTCGCGCACTACAACACCCGTGATCGATCGCACGCTCGGTGCAAGGCTCTCTATATGCTGAATGTTTAGTGTAGAGACCACGTCGATGTTCGCTGCGAGCAGCTCCTGCACATCCTCGTATCGCTTCCGGTGTTTGCTCCCCGGAATATTCGTATGCGCCAGCTCATCCACCAACACCACCGCCGGCTTCCGCGCGATGATCGCGTCAACATCCATCTCTTCAAAAACCGTCCCTTTATATTCGAGTTTCTTCCGCGGCACGATCTCCATACCGCAAATCAGTTCCTCAATTCCTTTGCGCCCGTGCGACTCCACCACTCCGATTACGACATCCTCGCCGCGGCTCCGTCGTCGAATCGCTTCGCTCAGCATCCCGAACGTTTTCCCGACACCCGGCGCATAACCTAAAAACAGCTTGAAAACACCGCGCGTCTTCGCGGATGGGGAAGCGACTTCGAGCCAATCTTCAGGCTTCTTCGGCACGCGCTCTACTCTCCGGTTCGTGATGCTTACAAAAAGCTTACGCTAGATACTTAAGATAGAATGGATGTGAACGAAAGTACGTCTTGCAGGCCCGATTGGTCCCGTCAAAAACCAATTTCGACGGGTGGAACTCTCAAACCTCATGCAGCGATTCCTCGGTGGACGAGTCGTTGGTTTCTTCGCGTCGGTTCTACTTACCGTCGGCGTCACCTACGTCTATGTCCGCCTCTTTCACGTAAACCACACCACCGTCGCTCTTTCGTTCCTTTTGGCAATTTTAGCAGTTTCGGCCGTCTGGGGCATGGCTGTCGCCATTTTCATGTCGATTCTCGCTATGCTCTCACTGAACTATTTTTTTCTCCCACCGATCGGCTTGTTTACCATCGCCGATCCGCAAAACTGGGTCGCCCTTTTCGTCTTCCTGCTCGTTTCCATCACCGGCAGCCAGCTTTCCAACCGTATCCGTCTCGAAGCCGACGAAGCTAATCTCCGCCGGCGCGAAGTCGAACGCCTTTACCGCTTCAGCCGCAAACTCCTCGGCGAAGGCAACGTCATTCAGCTGATGAACGCCATCCCAAATTACATCGTCGAAAGCTTCGAAACCGGCGCCGCTGAACTCTTTCTCCCTCAAAAAGACAAGTTCTACCGCTCGGGTTTCGGCGATGCGCAACTCGACGAATCCAAAATGAAAGCCGCCTTCGTCAACGACGAAATCTCCATGGACCAGGAAGCCGGCGTGTACTTCCTCCCGGTTCGACTCGGCGTCCGTCCCATCGGCAGTCTCGGCATCTCCGGCTCCTTACTCTCGCGCCAGTCTGTCGAAGCCGTCAGCTCCCTCGTCGCCATCGCCGTCGAGCGCGCCCGCGCCGTCGAACAGCTCGGCCAGACTGAAGCCGAGCGCCAGGGCGAGCGCCTCAAATCCGCATTGCTGGACTCCATCACCCACGACTTCCGCACGCCCCTCACCTCAATGAAAGCCGCCGTCAGCAGCCTCCTGACCTCCGAGTATCCCGACCCAGCCCAGCGCAAAGAACTCCTTACGATCATCGACGAAGAGTGCGACCGCCTGAATCACCTCGTCGAAGAGGCCGGCGAAATGGCCAAGCTCGAAGCCGGCGAAGTCGAGCTCGATCTTCAGCCCACCAAAATTTCCGACATTGTCCATGCCTCACTCGCAAATTCCAAAACGTCGCTCGCCTGCCGCGAGGTCATCGTCAAAATTGATGAGGCTTTGCCTCCAGTCACCGCCGATCTCGATCGCATCAAAGAGGCCGTCGTCCAGTTCATCGACAACGCCAATCTTTATTCGCCCAAGGACCAGCCCATCACGATCTCCGCCGAACAAACCGGCGACACAGTTACCACCAGCGTCTCCGACCGTGGTCCGGGCATCGAAGACATCGAACAGACCATGATCTTCGATAAGTTTTATCGTGGGAAAGATCAGCGCTACCTGGTCCGGGGCACCGGCATGGGTTTGCCGATCGCCAAAGCCATCATCACGGCACACAAAGGAACGGTCAGCGTCACCAGCCAAGTCGGCCACGGCTCGGTTTTTTCTTTCACCCTACCCGTAGCGAGGCAGTCCGATCGCGTTTCGTCGCAAATGCAGTCGCAAGAAGCGCGCGATCGCGCATCACACGAAACCATGCCCCAAGAGGAACCCCGATGAACGGTGAATCCCGATGAGCGCTGAGAACATCCTCGTCATTGACGACGAACCCCAAATCCGTCGTGTTATGCGCACCACTCTCTCCAGCCACGGCTACGTGATTTCTGAAGCCATGACCGGCGAGGAAGGCGTGGACGCCGTCCGCAAGAATAAACCCGACCTCGTCCTGCTCGACATGAACATGCCCGGCATTGGCGGTCTCGAAGCTTGCAAAGAAATCCGCGAATCCACTGACGCGCCGATCATCATGCTGACAGTACGCAATGCCGAGCGCGACAAAGTCGCCGCTCTGGACGCCGGCGCTGACGATTACGTCACCAAGCCTTTTGGCATCGAAGAACTTCTCGCGCGGATTCGTTCTGCGCTCCGCCGTTACGCGCCCGGCGACGCCGTCGCCCCATTCGTCACGAAAGAAATGGCCATCGACTTCGAAGCGCGCACCGTAACCGTCCGCGGCAACGACGTCCATCTCACGCCCAAAGAATTCGACGTTCTCAAAATCCTCGTTGCCAACCAAGGCAAACCGCTTACGCACCGCCGCCTCTTGCAAGCCGTCTGGGGACCCGACTACGGCGAAGAAACTGAAAATCTCCGCGTCGTCATCAACCAGCTACGCAAAAAACTTGAAGCTGATCCCGCCAAGCCCAAGTTCATCCTCACCGAGCCATGGATCGGCTACCGCTTCCAAGCACCGCGCCCGACGCCAGTCAAGGCGGCTAAGAAGTCATAAAGCTCTCGAGTTCCGACGACGGTCAACCGCCTAATGCAGGTCCGTCGGCCGTGGTATGCAAAGAATCGTCCCCGCCAAAACGAGCAGCGCTGTCCCCGCGAGAATTGGCGCCTCCGTCGGCGGATTGCGCCCGGTCCGATTCTCAACGTCCGTTTCTGTGCGCCCGCGCGCATTCGACTGCCAAACGAACGTCTGCACGCCGTAGAGCCCCACTCCCACAATCGTCATCACAATAGCCAAGCGAATGACTTTCATTGTTAGCACCTGAGCGCTCGACATCACGCTCGTATCCACGATTGAATCGCGGCAAACAAAATAAACATCGGGTCTTTACGGTACGAAGGAGGGACGCTGAGCCGTAGCCAGCCTTGCCAGCGTATCCCCACATCAGACCCTCGTCCCGAATCTCCCCAAAATTCCGTGTGCTATACTCCCCGCATTCACGACGCTTGGTGACGTTTTCCTGTCCGGCGTCTTGCAGCAATCGCAACGCTTAGTCGCGTTGGCTCGCCCTTTGACGGAGGGTTCGCCCCGAAGCAACGAAGGTTACGCATCGCCGCTATTTCCGACGGCGTGCGATGCTACGCATTAAATTTTCCATCCCATGGAACCCGGAAGCCGCATAGGACCTTTCGAGATCGTCGGCCCGCTCGGCGTCGGCGGCATGGGCGAGGTCTACCACGCTGTTGACACCCGCCTCGAGCGTAGCGTCGCTATCAAAATTCTTCCCGCGGCATTCTCCACTCACATCGAACGCCTGCTTCGCTTTGAACAGGAAGCTAAATCCGCCTCCGCCCTAAACCATCCCAACATCGTCACCATCTACGAACTCGGCCGCGACGGCGCAAGCCACTACATCGCCATGGAGCTTGTCGCCGGCAAGACCCTTCGCCAATTGATCAAATCTGGCTTGATC
>DATAMU010000080.1:0-3450 GCA_036266605.1 Candidatus Acidiferrum sp.
CAGCACGCTCTTCAACGCATCGTTAAATCTCAACTTCTCCGCCACCGCGGCATATTTCGCGTTCACCTTCTCGTAGGCCTCGCCAAAAATCGGCACGTCCCGTGCCAGAACCTTCATGTCCAGCAACTCCGCTTCGCGCGCATCATCCAAATCCGCCGTGTTGTATGCGATCTCATCGACCCAATCGATGAGCTGCGCCTCCAGCGGCGGCCGTAAATCCAGAAAATACTCCGCAAGCTCCGGCCACTCCGCTTCCTTACCCGTATAGTCACGCGAATGCTTGATGATCCCTTCGCGCACCTCGAACGTCAGGTTCAGCCCCGGATGCTCCGGATATCGCTGCTCGAATTGCTCCACAATCCGCAACGCGTGCAAATTGTGATTGAAGCGTCCGCCATGCCGCTTCATCAATTCATTCAGCTTCCGCTCGCCCGCGTGCCCGAACGGCGGGTGCCCGATGTCGTGTACCAGCGCCAGCGCCTCGACCAATTCCGAATTCAGTCCCAGAGCCGTCGCCACCGTTCGCGCAATCTGCGACACCTCCAGCGTGTGCGTCAGCCGGTTGCGAAAGTGATCCGAAAAACGCATCGTGAAAACCTGCGTCTTCGCTTCCAGCCGACGAAACGCCCGCGCATGCACGATCCGATCGCGATCGCGCGCATATTCGCTTCGATATTTATGAGGAGTTTCAGGAAAGCGCCGGCCCCGCGATTGACTCGCGTGCATTGCCCAAGGCGCCAGAGTGGAAACAGTATCGATGCGTCGCCCCGCTTCCCAACGCCGCGCTACAACAAAATCTCTATGCCGATCCGCTGCCGCGACTTTGTACGGGCGCAGCACCGCTGCGCCCCATGTCCGCACGATTGAAACTATTTCACTGCGGCTCTTGCGCTTTTACGATTTCGGCGCCAGCGTATCCAGCCCGCGATCCGCCTCTTCCGAAATCGCCGACTCCGGAAATTCCTTCTTCACCTGCTGATAAACATTCGCCGCTTCTTTCGGATTGCTCTGCCGCAGCACGCCCGCAAGCTCTAGCAGCACGACCGGCCGCGTCACAAACACTGACGGCTTGTCCGCCAGCGCGCGATAAATCTTCGCCGCTTCATCCGTCTTGCCCGTGCGTGAATACAGCACCGCCGTCTGATACTGCGCCATGCTCGCTAGTTCCTTGTCCCCGCCGTTGCTGATCTTCTTCAACTCCTCGAGCGCCTGATTCTCTTTGTCCAGATCTTCCAGGCACAGCGCCGCGTAATACCGCGCCAGCCGCCCCGGATTCGTGCTCGGATACTTGTCCGCCACCGCAGTGAACTTCGTGAGCGCATCGTTCGAACGCGCCGTCTCGTCCGCGTAGCTCGGCTCTCCCGCTTCCGCGGGATCAGGCGCCGACCCGATGTGCCCCGAATACGCCTTCATCGCCGTATCAAACGCCGCCGAAGCCGCCGCCGTCTGCCGGTCGTGGTACACGCTCCAACCGCCGTACCCCGCCGCGATAATCAGCACGACCACCAGCACGATGATCGACGTCTGCTTGTGCGAGTACACCGCTTCCGCGCCGTGCTCCAGCGCGTCATGAATCTTGTCCTGCTTCAATTCTTTGCGTGAAAGGTGGTCCGACACGTCTGACGCTCCTGATACTGCTCAATCTGTATTCGGAAACAGCAATTCTAGCATAGCCCTTTGCCTCCAGACATCGCGTCCGGTCGGCTCGTCTAGGGGCGCAGCTTTACCCTGAGGGCTCTGCTCGAAGGGCCGCTGCGCCCCATGTCCGCAACCATCCGTCCGCATCGCGCTGCCCTCTTTCCGTCTTCTCCGCCCCTCTGCGCTCTCTGTGAACTCTGCGTTAAATTCTTTCCTTTCGACTTTCAACTCTCGACTGTCAACTTCCCCATAACCATCTCAACACCCCGTTTGCCAATTGCCAATCATCCGCACCGCCGTGGTGCTACCTTCAAATCACCATGCAAGCAGCATGTAGCAACTGCGGCACGCAGCACGTCCTCAAAGACGCCGACATCGGCGCGCACCCCAAAGTAAAATTCCGCTGTTCTCGCTGCTCGACGACCACGGTTGTAGACACGCGCAAGAGTCCCGACTCAACCGTCGCCATTTCGCCTCTCCCATCCTTCGCCCGCGGCAACGCCTCCGGCACGCAATCTTCGCTTGTAATGCAGGATCCAACGGCCGTCCTGCCGCAGTCCAAAAATGTCATCCTCACGATCGTTTCCGGTCCCGGCGCTGGCACTACTCATTCGCTGAAAAAACCGCGCGTCGTCGTCGGTCGCGACGGCGCCGACATCGCTTTGCAAGATCCTGAAATCTCGCGCCACCATTGTGTCGTCGAGGTCCGCGACGATTACGTTAATCTTCGCGATCTTGATTCCACCAACGGCACCTTCTTCGAAAAAGAGCGCGTCCGCGCCGCCATGCTCGGCCAAGGCGCCGAGTTCCGCATCGGCGAAACCACGCTCCGCCTGACTTTCGAACCAAAATAAACTCGCCGTAACGTAACGCGATTCCATGCTGCCCGAACCGCACAACAAGCCTCATTCCATCGCGACAGACGTGCGTCCCTTAGACCTTGGCTATGCCTGTCTTTACTCCCGCTGGGGGGAATTCAACGTTTATCTATTTCCGATCTGCCTCGTCCTTAGCGCTCTCTTCGGATTTATCGCATTCAAAACGGGGGTCTCAGCCGACACAAGCCTTGCGATAACCGGAATTACCTTGGTCGCAAGCGCCTACGTCAAGGCAGCCATTTCTCTCGGGTTTCTGCTGCATCCTCTCTATCAGACCTGGAAATTTGCAGGCGCCCTTTCCGGCACTAAAACAACAGCCCATGTCTTCACCGCCAACGGCGTGGAGCTCGAAAGCGCAAACGGCCCGACACTCCTTCCCTGGAAATCCATCTCCAGGGTTGTCGAAACAAAGAAAGGCTTCCTCTTCTACGGCGACGGGAAGCTCGCCACCTTTCTGCCAGCTCGCCACCTCGAAGGCCCGGTGGAAGCTGAACTCATCCGAAAATTCATCCGCAAGAACGTTGCCGATGCGCAGTTGATCGCATGACGTTCTCCACGATTGACTATGAGATACTGACTCGACTTCGCTGTATCCACCGCACTCGCCGATGAATCGCATCTCCGCCTGCATCATCACTCTCAACGAAGAAGCCAATCTCGCCCGCGCACTTGCCTCTCTTGCGGACGTTGCCGACGAGATCGTCGTCATCGATTCTGGCAGTTCCGACCGCACCGAAGAGATCGCCCGAGAATACGGCGCGAACTTTGTCGTCCACGATTGGACCAACTACGGCGAACAAAAAAACTTCGCCGCCGAAACCGCCACCAACGACTGGATTTTTTCGATGGACGCCGACGAGGAACTCAGCAGCAATCTCCACCTCGCGCTTCTCGAATGGAAAAAACGCAAGGCGGATCACGACGTTTACGAAGT
>DATAMU010000081.1:0-3224 GCA_036266605.1 Candidatus Acidiferrum sp.
TGCACTTACTTAATCGCGGCCCATCGTTATGAGGACGAGCATCCTCGCTCGCTGCCTGCCGACACGCCGCTGCTCGATGTACAGATTCCGCGGGATACGGTGCACATCTATCAGCAACTGATGGCGGCGTTCGCTTTAACGATCGCAAAATTTTGCGTTGCGCACGACGACGCAACCGACACCGACGTGCTCGCGGCCGTCGAAGCGTTTGCCGAATCTTACCGCACCCTGATGACCGGGATTTACTACGAGAAACCACCCGACGGCGTGATCCGGCGCGAACTTTATGCCGCGCTCTCAACGTTCGTTACAGAAGTAAAGCAGGCTCAAGCACAGCGCGGGAATTCAGGCGCGCTAAAAGACGCAGACATCTTCTACATTCTCGTTTTTCTGTATCGGATGGGTTTGCTGCGGACGAACGGGCGTCTGCGGTCGCGCCGGTATATCGAATTCTTGCGCGGCCAATTTCCTGAGACACAGGAACTGAAGCGGGAAGAATCGCGCATCATTATGCCCTAGGTGGCAGGCATCATTACGCGGGGTTGAAATCGTGCAGGCATGGGGCGCAGCGTGCCGCGCCCCTACACGGGAAAAACTGCCGGCAAGATGCCGGCGCTACCGGTTTATGCCGCGGTGTTCCAGGCCAGACTCAACTGCGGACTCTGCACTCGCCGCTGCAGTTCTTCGAACGGCCGCGTGTGAAATCCGTGCTTCACGCGGATCTTCGCGACGCGTTCGGCAATCTTCCGCCGATAATCTTCCGGCGCGTAGCCGTTCCGCGAATACCACTGCTCATACTGTCGTGCCAACTTCGGAAATTTCTCGCGAACGAACGGTATGAATGTTTTGGCCGACGATGGCATCAGAAACAAAACACCTGAGAAGAACCATTCCGCGCCCGCATCTTTCACCGCCGCGGCAACCGCTTCCAAATCCCCCTCCCGATCGGTGATTCCCGGAATCAGCGGCGATGCCGAAACACCGACGCGCAATCCCGCCTGACGAAGCTGCCGAATCGCATCGATCCGCAAATCGGGCCGAGGCGCCCGCGGCTCCAGCAATCGCGCCAGCCGTGTTCGCAGCGTCGTCACGGTAATGTTTAGCGATAGCTCCGACCTCGCCGCAATCCGCTGCAACACATCAATGTCGCGAACAATCTGATTCGACTTCGTGATCACTGAAACGCTCAGGCCTTCGCGCTTCGCCAACTCCTCCAAACAAGCGCGCGTCACCTTATATTCCTTCTCCGCAGGCTGATACGGATCGGTCGCCGTCCCAATCGCGATATGCTCGGGCCGCCCATCCTCGGCGCCCGCGCGCTGGTACGAATACTTCCGTTCGACATCGCGCGCCAGAAGCGGCGCAGCATCCTGCTTCACGAAAATTTTGCGCTCGAAGTCAGCACCATCGAGCTCCATATACTCGTGCGTATACCGCGCGTAGCAGTACTTGCACGCAAACTCGCATCCTCTATAAGGATTGATCGTCCACTCAAACGGCACGCGATTCGAATCGCACTTGTTCAAAATCGAGCGCACCGGCAGAAAGAAATACTCCGGGCGCTGCTCCGATTTCCGCGCGCTTTCGGCGGACGGAGAAGATGCTGCGAGGCGGGCAATGCCAACCAGCGGCGTCTCCGCGTCTCGAACCTGGACGCTGTGGTGGTGAGCGTTTCCACCACAACGAGCCACCGCCCCCAACTCAGCCGAAGCCACAGCCGGGACGGCACCGGAGCATGGCGGGGGGCAACCCGTCGCTCCAGCGTGAACATTTATTTCAGACGCAGATTCACCGGGACCCATCGAGACCGGGGCAGGTCCGCGATCGGCCACTTGTTTTGGGCCATGCATGTTCGGTTCAGTAGGTTGGGGGCCAACGGGGAAAAGCTGAGGTTGAGAAACGGGGCGACGCCGGCTTGTGACCGCCGAAGTCGAGTTGGAGAGAAAGGAAGACATAGCCCACCTCAGACAGCGCCCGAGTATTTCGCCTTTTCTTCGCCATGTCAACAATTATTTTCGCTTTTTCTTTGCCACCGATACGACGGGATGATCTCCGGTTGATAGCAACGCGTCCAACTTCTTCTGATATGCTCCTCGGACGTTTTCGATTTCGCAGTTCCAGGTCAACTGAGGCGAGGTCACCCATGAAGTTTGCCGCAAGTCGATTTTCCGCAATTGCGTTAGCTCCGCTCGCAATCATCATTCTCGTGCTCTCAATGGCGTTCAGCGCGCATTCGACGCCGAACGCGGCCGCGGCAGCATCGCCAAACGCGTCACCGTCGCCCGATCCGCAAGGCGGCCAAATCATCTCCTGCTCTTCCGACAACATGCGCCGCAACTATTGCGCCGCTGACGTCCGCGGCGGCGTGCAGCTCATCCGCCAGCGCAGCGACTCGCCTTGCATTTTCAATCGCACCTGGGGCTTCATCAACGGACGCGGCATCTGGGTCGATCGCGGCTGCCGCGCCGACTTCCAAATCACGCGCCCCAACTGGGGCGGCTGGGACAACGGCTACAACATCTATTGCGCGTCCGACAATGGCGGCAAGAATTACTGCCCGACCGACACGCGCGGCGGCGTGCAGCTCGTGCGCCAGCGCAGCGGTTCGTCGTGCGACTTTGGACGTACGTGGGGTTACGATCGACGTGGCATTTGGGTTGACCGCGGTTGCCGCGCCGACTTCCAAATCGGCGGTGGCGGTAACGGAGGCGGCGGCTGGACTCCCGCGCCGGGCCCCGGCACGCAAATCATCACGTGCTCTTCGAACGACGGCCGGCGCAACGTTTGTCCGATCAATACGCACGGCGGCGTTCGCTTGGTGCGCCAGCGCAGCGACTCCGATTGCATCTACAACAGCACGTGGGGCTATGATCGCCGCGGCGTCTGGGTCGATCGCGGCTGCCGCGCCGACTTCGAAGTCGGCCGCGTGCCCTACTGACGCGCGCTGCTGACGAACCACCAACGACACATCGCTGAATCCGCAATCGTGTATCCCAATCGCGGCGCGGATTCTACCATTTGTTTTTCTCCGGTGCTGGACGCGAGCAGGCACTTTGTGTTCGTGCGTTGAAAAGAGTCAAAGACCGAGAGTAAGTGCGATGAAGCTGCGAAACTGGCGTAGGGCGTCGTCAGTATCCGGCGAAAGGCTGCATCGGGCGCCAAAAAGCGCCGCACCTACTCAACTCGTAGAGCGTCCGTCGGACTCACGCCCGAAGCGCGATGCG
>DATAMU010000082.1:0-8260 GCA_036266605.1 Candidatus Acidiferrum sp.
CGTCGGGACGCGCACAGGGTGCCGAGATCGGCAAAAGGAAACAAAGCAAAAGAATCGGAAGTCGGCGCATAAAGCGAGGGGGAGTAAACGCCATACGGAACCTCCAATTGCGCCGCAGCGACGGATGATGGTCAGACGAAGCTGGCGGTGGCTGAAGAATCGGTTTCGAAGGTGGGAATGGCTTCGACGAGGCGCGTCACGGTGAGTGCGTCGCGGACGCGGCCGTTGCCGCAGACAAGGTGCAGCGCGCCGCCTTCCCGGGCGAGTTGAATCGAGCTGCGCACGAGCGAAGAGATACCGGAGCTGTCGATTTGGGGGACGCCGTTGAGATTAACGACGACTTTGCGGCCTCCGCCCTGAACGACGGATTGCAGGAGTTCGGTGAGCTGCTCGCTGGGCTCGCCGATGGTCAGGCGGCCGTGGACTTCGAGCGTGTGGATGCCATCTTTTTCGCGGACGGCGATTTCCATGGGCAGACGTTCGGTCATGGGCAAGTTTCTCTCACGGAGTATTTCGCTTCCGCCGCATCAAGCTTAAGACCCAAGCTTACGAGGGCGCAGAATGTCCCTAGGATACCCCGGCCAAGGTCGCAAGGGAACCCAGCGGAACAGACTCGGGGGACGACGAACTTCCGTCAGCCGCGCGTCCGGCGACGCCGGACGGGCATTATGACGATGACGGTGGTTTGAGGCAAGCCCGGCGTAAAGACGAAGGATTGCGCAAGTTTGAGTGCAAATCCAGTACTACGAGGCAGTTGACAGAGATGCTAACTAGAGACAGAGTAGAGGGCCTGAGGGGCAGTTGACCTCTGTCCTCGAAGCGGGTACCAGAGCATGAGAAAGCGTTTTCAGGGCCCCTGTAAGTCCCTGTCCGGGATTTCTTTGATTACGGCTGCGTTTGCGCTCGCCGTTGCCACTTTTCCTACATCATCTTCGGCCCAAAAGGTTTACTTCCCGCCGCAGCCGATGCCTACCAAATCGGATGCGGGAGGGCAGATATCCGTACAAGTCATGGAAGTGACAGGCGGACCGTTCTCCGGAGTCGCGAAGGTCGTACTAAGAACAGGAACTCTCACGACGACGCAGAATTCGACGGCGGTGATCTACAACCAAACGCTCACCAGCGGTGAGTCGGGGCTCGTCCAATTCCAAGGCTTGCTGGAAGGCATCTACATCGTTGAAGTGAAGGCGCCTGGCTACCGATCGGTGCTAGAGGATGCCGAGATCAAAGTCGGACAGAAGAACGTCGCGTTCGGAGTGATGATGATTCCCGACGGTCCGATTGCGAAAAGCAGTGGGCATACGGGAGGGCCGCCGGCCAAAGCCTTGAAAGAAATGGAAAAAGGCTTGGCAGCGATGCAGGTCGATAAGTTGAATGACGCGGAACAGCATTTGAAGAAGGCGCAGGATTTGGCGCCGAAGTCACCCGATGTGAATTATTTGGTGGGTGTGCTGTACCTGCGGCGCGGGAAGTCGGCGGAGGCACGAGACTATTTGCAGAAGGCAGTGGATGCTGCCCCGAATCACGCGGCGGCTTTGCTCGCGCTCGGCGAAGCGGAAATGAAGCAGCGGGATTACGCGAAGGCGGCGGAGACGCTCGATCGCGGCTTGCAGTTGCAGCCAACGGCGTGGCGGGCGCATTACCTTGCAGGCGTCGCGTCGTATCAGATGCGCGACTACAACAAAGCGCTGGAAGATGCGAAAGCTGCGTTAGCGTCGGGGCAGGACAAAACCGGTGGGTCTTTGTTGCTGGTGGGGCAGGCGCAGGCAGCGCTGCACCAAAAAGATGCCGCCCTGGAGACCTTCAATCAATATTTGAAGGAGCAGCCGAAAGCTCCGCAGGCGGCTTCGGTTCGGCAGGCGATCGATAAGCTGAATGCGGCGCCCGCAAAAGTAGAGCTTGCGGCGGCTGTGTCTCCAGCAGACGCGGGTAACGGCGGATCGAGTTCGGACGTCGCTGCGCTGCGAACGAATGGCGCGGACGACGCGATGGAAATCGCCGAAGTAGGGGACTTGCCTTCGCTGCCGCTGACGACGGAAGTGAAATGGGCGCCGCCGGATGTCGATGAGGAGCAGTTGGTGTTCGATTCGAGCGCTGGCGCATGTTCGCTGGACGCCGTCACCACGAAGGTGGGCGCACGCGTTGAAGAACTCGTGAAGAACGTCGATCGATTCACGGCAACCGAGGACATGGATCACACCGCGTTGAGTCCACTCGGGTTGCAGGTGTCGCACGAAACGCGCCAATTCAATTACCTCGTCGAAATTCGAAAGAGTGGCGCACGAGATCTCGACGTGCAGGAATATCGCGACGGGTCGGTGTCCGTACAGCAATTCCCCGCGCACCTGGGAACGGTCGGACTGCCGACCCTTGTGCTCGTGTTCCATCCCTACTATCAGCCGAAATACGATTTCAAGTGCGAGGGCGGCGCCTCGTGGAACGGACGGAAGGTTTGGGTCGTCCATTTCCAGCAGAAGGCCAACAGCCACAGCGAGATGCTGGTGTATCACGTGAATGGCCGTTTTTTCCCTGTAGGGATGAAGGGGCGCGCGTGGATCGACATGGAAACGTCGCAGATTTTGGCGATGGAATCGGACATGATCAAACCGATCCCCGAAATTCGGCTGATGCGAGATCACCAGTTGATCGAATACGGACCGGTAGCATTCGCAAGCGCACACACGAATATGTGGCTGCCCAAGAGCGCCGATTGGTATTGCAGCATCTCAGGCCACCGGTATCACCGGCGGCATTCGTTCAGCAACTTCCTGCTGTTTTCGATCGATGATTCGCAAAAGCTTGGGAAACCGAAACAAACGGACGACGAAACGCAGAAGAACTAGCGTACTGGTGGGCATTTTCGAAACATACAAAAGCAGTTACGCGACCATCATAAAAAGTGATTTCGTCGATGAAAATTTCAAGACGCTCTGGATTTAAGCGCCGCGTATAATCTCGCTTTCGATTTCACGACCTGTCCCGGTTAACTGGCCCTTTGCGTGGGAGCGAGTCACACACAGTTGTGTGTGGCTTCCCGGCCGAATCGACGGAGTGGAGCGGACGCCTTATGAAGCCAGCGGTATTGCGGTGTTGTTGTTTGTTGGTTGTACTCTTCACGGTGGTTTTGGCCCCAGCACCTCTCTTCGCACAATCGGCTACTCCCGCGGTTACGTCTTCCTCGCCTGCTTTAGACTCTTCGAAAGCCCTCAATGACAAGCTAGCCCAACTGGATCAGCGCGTTACCGCGGCGCAGTCTTCCGCGGACAACTCGTGGATGTTGGTCAGCGCCGCTCTGGTTCTGATGATGACTGGGCCAGGGTTGGCGCTGTTCTACGGCGGGTTGGTGCGCCGCAAGAACATGCTGGCAACGATGATGCAGAGTTTCATGCTGATGGCGGTGATCTCGGTGCTGTGGGCGCTGGTGGGCTACAGCCTCGCGTTTGGCGGGCATGGGCCAGTAATCGGCGGATTCGAACACGCCATGCTGCGCGGAGTGGGCGCGGAGCCGAATCCCGACTATGCAGGAACGATTCCGCAATCGACGTTCATGATTTATCAGCTTATGTTCGCGATTATCACGCCGGCGCTGATCACGGGAGCGACGGCCGAGCGTATGAAGTTCAGCGGGACAGTGCTGTTTTTGACGCTGTGGTTCTTCGTGGTGTACGCGCCGTTGGCTCACATGGTATGGGGCAAGGGCGGATTGCTCAACGCGGCGCTCGGCGGACGATTTCCGTGCCTCGACTTCGCGGGCGGCACGGTGGTGCACATCAGCTCGGGCGTGTCGGCGCTGGTGTGCGCTTTATATATAGGACGGCGAACGGGGTTCCCGAAGCAGCCAATGACGCCGCACAGCTTGACGCTTAGTTTTGTGGGCGCGTGCCTTTTGTGGGTGGGTTGGTTTGGCTTCAACGCAGGAAGCGCACTGGCATCGAACGCATTGGCCACGAGCGCCTTTATCGCAACACACTTTGCAACGGCAGCAGCGGCGCTCAGCTGGAGCGCGGCAGAGTGGATCAAGAATGGTCGGGCGAGCGCGCTGGGCGCAATTTCCGGAGCGGTCGCCGGACTCGTCGCGATCACTCCGGCAGCGGGATTTGTAGGGCCGATGTCGGCGCTCGTGATCGGATTGATCGCGGGCATCTCCTGCTATCTGATGGTGACGAAAGTGAAGTCGATGTTTGGGTACGATGACGCGCTGGATGCATTTGGAGTGCACGGCGCGGGCGGAACGATCGGCGCGATCCTGACTGGATTTTTCGCACAGCAGGCCGTGAATCCGATTTTCGGCGCTGGGAAACCGGTCGGTGGCCTTGACGGGCACTGGGGGCAAATCGGCAATCAGTTGGTGGGCGTCGCCATCGCATGGGGATTCGCGATCGTGGGATCGCTCGTCTTGCTAAAAGTGACCGATCTGATCACCGGAATCCGCGTGAGCGAAGACCACGAGATTGAGGGTTTGGACATAACGCAGCACGGCGAAGAGGCGTACAACTTGGAGCTGTAACATAGACTGATTGCGACGGACTCGGCTGCGGCATGTTGTTTTGACAAGCTGTCGTACGGGAGCGCGCCGGTTGGAATCCGCAGTAAGATTCATGCACATGTTCGCAGCAACGAAATGAATCGCGAGATGTGGGAGCGCAAATTTTCATGATGAAACTTGAGGCGATCATCCAGCCCTCTCGATTTGAGTCCGTAAAGGATGCCCTGCGCGAGGCGGGAATCGAAGGCATGACAGTGACCGAAGTCCGTGGACACGGCCGGCAGAAGGGTCACACCGAGGTGTACCGTGGCCGGGAGTACACGGTAGATCTCCTGCCGAAGATCAAGCTGGAGATGGTACTGCCCGACAAGCTCGTGAATACCGTTGTAGACACGATCCTGAAGACCGCCAAGACAGGAAAGATTGGCGACGGTAAAATATTTCTATCGAGGGTTGATGAGGCGATAAGGATTCGCAACGAAGAGCGGGGAGAGAACGCGCTCTGAGATGACGACTGTAGCCCGTCCCGGCCTCCGATTGTCGTTCGGTCAGCCCATAAAGAAAATGCAAGGTTCCGTTACCCCTCAGTCTGTCCTCGGCCCGCAAGCCGACGACGAACGCCAACGTATCCGCAAAGAGTTCGAGTCTGGTGTGAGCGCACGTCAGACGGTGCTGGCCTTGTGCGCGCTGGCCGATCAGAAGACGCAGCAAGTGTTTGAGGATTCGTTGCAGACCCACGGACAAACCTCGTCGGGGTTTTGCTTGCTGGCCTTGGGTGGTTATGGAAGGCGACTTCTTTTCCCCTACTCCGATCTCGACATTTTGTTTTTGTTTGGTACGGAAAAAGCCGAGCAGACTTTTCGTCCACTGATTTCGGATTTTTCGCGCACGCTATGGGACATGGGGTTCCGCGTCAGCTCCGCGGGGCGGACACTGGAAGAGTGCAAGCGAATCGAAGAAGACAATATTGAGTTTCATCTGGCGCTGCTGGATCGGCGATTTTTGGCGGGAGACAGCGAGCTATTCAATCGGCTCGACAATCGGATTTTGCCGACTTCGGAAAAGACCGCGCGGCCGTTTTTGCTGGCGCAGTTGCATAAGCTGACGAAAGACCGGCTCAATCGCTACGGGAACACAATTTTTCATCTTGAGCCGAATGTAAAAGACGCGCCGGGCGGATTGCGTGACTATCAGGCAGCGGCTTGGTTGCGACAGATTGCGGAGAACAAGCAGTCGCTGAATATTACTGCGGCGGAAGAAGACTTGGCTTCCGGCGCAGTCGATTTTCTCAGCGCGATTCGTTGTTTTCTCCACTACGCGAATGGGCGCAACGACAACACGCTGACCTATGAGCTTCAGGCATCTGCCGCTGAGCGGTCGCTCGGCGTTTTTGATGGCGAAGCGCGGAATGCGGCGGAGTGGATGCGCCTATACTTCCGACATGCGCGCACACTGAATCGATTGCTGCTGCGCTATTTGGAACAGAAAGCGCTTGTCCCGCAGACATTTCGGCAGCGATTTTTCAACGCGGCTCGAGGCCCAAAGACGGAACCGCCGAATGGCAGGCCGTTTGGCGTTCGCGATGGAATGTATGAGGTGTTCAACCAGCCGGCGCTTTCGGATCGCTCGCAGATTTTTTCTTTGTTCACCGAGGCGGCGCGGGCCGGAATTCCGCTAAGCCGGCAAGCGGAACGCTGCATCGCGTACATCATGCAGCATCCGGAACTGCCCGTGAGCAATGCCCAAATAAGCTGGGCTAGCTTACGCGAAATGCTGGGCGCCGATTACCCGGGTTTTGCGCTTCGACCTATGCAACGGCTCGGATTATTAACCGACGCCCTGCCGGAATTCAGCCGGATCGATTCGCTGGTGGTGCGCGATTTTTATCATCGCTATACGGTCGATGAGCACTCACTGCGCACGATCGAGCACTTGCAGGAAATGGCGGATCCTCCGGACGAGCGCGCCGAGCATTTTCAGCCGTTGTGGCGGACCGTTGATCGGCGAGACCTGCTGATCTTTGCCTTATTGCTGCACGACATTGGCAAGGGGATGCCGGTTGAAAACCATGTAACCGGCAGTTTGGAAGCCCTCGCGAGCGCGGCCGAGCGGTTGAAGCTTTCCGAAGAGGACGTCGCAGAAGTTCACTTCTTGATCGAGCGTCATCTCGACATGTCGGCGACGATGCAACGGCGGGATATTTTCGATCCGGCGACCGTATCTGGATTTGCCGCGACTGTCGGAAACCAGGAACGTTTGCAGCGATTGTGCTTGCTCACCTATGCCGATATTCACGCCGTCAATCCAGAAGCGCTGACGCCGTGGAAGGCCGACATGCTGTGGCAGCTTTTTGTCGCAACGTCGAACTATTTCAGCCGCACGCTCGATCGTGATCGCGTGCATGCGCCGGATGAAACGTCGCTTCTGGAGCAGGTGCGCGGCGTGCTTGCCGGCGGAACGACCGAAGAGATCGAAAAATTTCTCGAAGGGCTGCCGCGAAGATATCTCGCGGTTCATTCCGCGAACGATATTGCGCAACACATTGCGATGTATCGAAAGCTGAGAACCGAACCGGTGCAGGTCGAATTGCGCCAAGGCTCGGGCCGCTCGTTTTCTTTGACGTTGATGACGGCAGATAGGCCGTCGCTTTTCGCGACGATCGCCGGTGTGCTGGCCGGCTGGGGCATGAACATTATCAAGGCGGACGCCTTCGCGAATGCCGCTGGAACAGTCGTCGACACTTTTCATTTTGCGGATTTGCATCACACGCTGGAGTTGAATCCGACGGAAATCGACCGGTTTCGGCGAAGTCTGGCCGATGTTGTGAATGGCAAAGCGCCGTTGCAGCCGCTGCTACAAGGCCGAGACAAGGCGAGCCGCGAGCGTCCGCCGAAGGTTGCGATCGAAACTAAATTTGGATTCGACGACAATTCGTCGGAACACAGCACGCTGCTCGAAATCGTGGCGCAGGATCGGCCAGGCCTGCTCTATGACATCGGATCGACACTCGCGCGGCTGTGGTGCAACATCGAGGTCGCGCTGATCGATACAGAAGGACAGAAGGTGATCGACGTTTTTTATCTCACCGAGCAGGGCAAGAAGTTGGGTCCCGAGAAGCAGGCAGCGTTATTTGAGGCTCTTCGCACAAAGCTCGGATAGATTTTCAGTTCGTCGCTTTCTCGCAGCACGCGGCAACTGCTTCCCTTAGCATTAAGTTCCTCTGCAAAGCCTTCTACCTCTCATTCGCATCGAACACATGGGACAATCTTTGCATGCGCATAACGATTGCTCACAACAAGCCGAAGCAAGAAGTCGTGGATTCCATCGATCGCGGGTTTGATGACGTCTTCAAAATGCAAGGATTGCCGCTGAAGATCGAACTCGAACAAAAAAGCTGGCAGGGATCGACGTTGACCTTCGCTTTGAACGCGAAGATGGGCTTCATGGGTTCGCCGATCAAGGGCACGATTGATGTCACCGATACCCAGGTGATCATCGACGCCGATCTAGGCATGTTCGAGCGATTTGTGTCGGAAGAAAAAGTGAAGGGCGCTCTGGCATCAAAGTTCAAAGGTCTATTGAACTAGCGCGCCGACCACGCTTCAATAAAGCGGCCGACGTAGCCTGCGGAACAACGTCACAAACAACGTTATCGTCTCGACTCAACACCATTGTAGCGGTATCCCTCGTCTCCGAACGCCGCGCCCATGCGGCCGAAAGTCCGTCTCTTCGAGAGCAAAAGTCTAGGCGAGGATTTGGTCGCGGAGGCCGCCG
>DATAMU010000083.1:0-2377 GCA_036266605.1 Candidatus Acidiferrum sp.
GAACCTTTTCTGCCCCTACTCCCTGTCCGTTTCCTTCGTGTCACGTTTTTCCCTCTTACCGCGTCTAATCTGGCCAGAAGAACGCACCGCCAGCCCGGCGTCAGGTCAGCGTCGCCGTTGTCGCCCGCGGGCGCTGTTACATCGCAATAACAGTTACAGTCCGCGAACAGTGTAGGATGACGGAACCTATTCTATGCGTATCGGCATAACCTGCTATCCCACTTACGGCGGCTCCGGCGTCGTCGCCACCGAACTCGGCCAGGAACTCGCAGCGCGCGGGCACGATATCCATTTCATAAGTTATGCGCCGCCGATTCGGATGAATACGGCCGATCCGCACATTCATTTTCATGAGGTCGAGGTCGCTTCCTATCCTCTGTTCGACCATCCGCCCTATACGCTCGCGCTCGCGACGAAAATGCTCGAGGTCTTTGAGGCGGAATCGCTCGACGTGCTCCACGTGCACTATGCGATTCCCCATTCGGTGAGCGCTATGCTCGCGCGCTCGATGGCGGCCCCGCGGCGGTTGCCGTTTGTTACCACGCTGCACGGCACCGATATCACGTTGGTGGGCAGCAACCGCAGCTACCTCCCCATCACGAAATTTTCGATCGAGAAGAGTGACGGCGTCACCGCGATCTCGGATTATTTACTTCAGCAGACGCTCAAAGAATTCGATATCAAGCGGCCGATTGAGGTGATCCCGAACTTTGTTAACTGCGATCTCTATACGCGCACGCCGAACGAGGCGCAGCGCGTGCAGTGGGCTCCCAACGGCGAACCGATCATCATGCACCTGTCGAACTTTCGTCCGGTGAAACGCATCACGGATGCCGTCGAAATCTTCGCCATTGTGCGGGCCAAGATGCCCGCCAAGCTGGTGTTGATCGGTGACGGCCCCGACCGAGGCGCCGCCGAATATCTCGTGCGAAAGAAGCGCCTGCAAAAAGATGTCTTCTTTTTGGGGAAGCAAAACGCCGTCTACGAAAAGTTGAGCTCCGCCGACCTTTTCCTGCTGCCTTCGCAACTCGAATCCTTCGGCCTCGCGGCGCTCGAAGCGATGGCCTGCGAAGTTCCCGTTGTAGCCACGAACGTCGGGGGCATTCCTGAAGTCGTCACCAACGGTGTCGATGGCTTCCTCGTCGACCCGGGCGATGTAAAAACCGCCGGCCAGTACGCGCTCGACATTCTTTCGCGCGCCGATCGCGGCCGCGAAATGGGTCACCTCGCCCGCAAAAACGCCAAATCCCGTTTCTGCGCTAACGATGTAATCCCGCAATACGAGCGCTACTACCAGCGCGTCCTAGCCGAAACCCGCGCCGCCTCCGCCTAAGTCAACTCGCCGGCGTTACAGCGGCAGCTCTCTCGGTCTCTGCCTTCGTCTTGATGTGTTCCAGCACCCGCGTGTGGATACGGTGGATGATATAGTCCGACCACAGCCGCCAATACTGTGCCGGCCAAATTGCGTTTCGGTACGAAGTCGTGCCTTCCAGCCGCGTCCTTCCTCCCGGCAATTCTGTCAACGCAAACTGGCCGTGCTCCGATACGAAATAACCGTGCAAATGCTTCGGCTCGATGTGCCCGTATGGGGTGAGCTCGTTCATCGGCGACGGCGTGGAAGTAACGCCAAAACTTAGCAACCTCGGCTCGTCCCAAATTTCAATCGGCTCCACAAACGGCCCGGTCGAAAATACGCAATGCCGCACTGCGCCCGGTCCATGCCCGGTAATCTCTGCGCGCACCGGATACGCAATCCCGGCCCGAAACAGCAACTCCGTGGGCGGCGCAATCTCGGAAAACGCTACAACCTGCTTCCACACGGCCTCTGGCGGCGCATTGATCTCGATCGCGGTCCGCACGACAAACTGCGGCGGCGGTATCTTCGCCGCATGTTCGGCGCCAAAAATGGCCGGCAACAGCAACACGATCGCGCACATCGCCGACGACGTACCCTGTCTCAACCAATACGACGCCTGAATCGTGTACCCAAGCATTCCCCCGCAAAGCGCCAGAAACGCCGCAATCGGCGCCGCCATCAGGATACAAATCAGTCCTTCCATCGCGACAGCCAACAGCACCACACCGATTAGCGCGCAGGGCAACAGCGCCACCGCAATCGATTCGTCAAATGCGCGCGGCTGGTGATAGCTATAAGACAGAACAGCAAAAAGTCCCAGGCAGAATGGCAGCGCGACGAACAGTCCCCAGCCATACGTCTGCAGGAACACCGTCCCCAGCAGCAAACAGCCGAGTCCAAGCAATGCCGACACGAGAATCGCGAACGCCGCGGCGCCAAGTTTGCTCCCAGGAATAAACCTGCCAATTCCTCGTGTTTTCGGCCACGGTGCGGCGTCTCTTTCAACGGAATCTGGTTTGT
>DATAMU010000084.1:0-11366 GCA_036266605.1 Candidatus Acidiferrum sp.
CGTCGTCACATTTGGCGGCGGAGCACGGGATCAGGAGACGTTTGCGCCCGAGGGGCAGGAAAACATCCCGCACATGATGAGCGAGATGATTCCTCAGGCGTCGTTTTTCACTCAGGTTGTGAATCGCGGGATTCTCGGGCATTACGTTGCGACGGCGAGTCTTGCGACCGGGACTTACGAGACCTTCAACAATTTTGCGGCTGTGCCGCCGAACAATCCGACCGTTTTTGAATATTTCCGCAAAGATTTGAAGCGCCCGCCGAACGACGCGTGGGTCGTCGCGCCGAGCAACGGATTCAATCGCATTGGCGAGAGCAACAATCGCTCGTACGGGCCGGGTACCGGCGCGCGCGTGATTCTGCCTAAGCATTTGCTTACCGCAGCGACGTCGGGCAAAGGCGACTTCAGCCATCTTTTGCGCGACAACTACGAAACGCCGTTGTACACGCCGGAGCTTGGTGGAAATGAATTCGAGTTGCAGCAGCTTGGCAATTTGTTGAAGTTGAGCGTCGATGATTTCAAATCGCACGCGCTCACTCTGTCGAGCCCCGACGAACTCAGCTTGTACATCACGCGGCGATTGATGCGCGAAGTCGCTCCGAGCTTGCTGTGGATCACGATGCACGACATCGACATTGCACACGCTGGGGCGTTTTCGTTGTACGTCGAAGGGATTCGACGTACGGACCGGTTGTGTTCGGAATTGTGGAAGGCGATTCAGGCCGAGCCGGAATACGCAGGAAACACGACGATGCTGATCCTGCCGGATTTTGGCCGTGATGCCGACGACGACGCCGGCGGCAACGGATTCCAGCATCACCGCACAGGCGATGCGCTCTCTCGCACCACGTGGATGCTTGCCATGGGGGCGGGTGTGCGCGAGGGCGTCATTTACGATCGGCCAATGGATTCGACCGATCTCGTGCCGACGATTGGATCGATGCTCGGATTCCAGGCGACGCAATCGCAGGGAAAACCGATTCCGGAATTGTTGTGACGATGCAGCCCGCCGAACTCAAATCGGAGCAATTCAGCAATTACCCGCCGGAAGCGCGGAAACTTGCCGAACGCTACACCGGCACGCTCTCGCAGTTGCCGCCGAGTTTTGTGCCGAGCCTGCTGCGCGAGGTGATGGAGTACGACTACAAATTTCCGGTTGAGCGCAAAGCTATCGAGAAGGAGTTGGAAACGCTTACGGCGCTTTCTCCTTCGGATCGTGCGGAATGGTTCGCCGGCTTCGCGCAGATCACGCTTTCGCATCAACTCGTGAACTACGACTGGGTGAATTCTCCTGGCCAATTTGTCGAGCAGCTTTCGGCGCATCTGTGGGCGACGCATCAGCTGGATGCGTTTCGCGCGGCAGCGACAAGTTACGCGAGCCGGCTCGCGGCCGCGAATCCTCCGGAGCCGCCGCCGATTCCGCGGCTGGGCATCAGCGTGATCGGTCAGGGCGTGACAACATATAACAATCCGCTGTTTCGTAAATTGCGGCCGTACGGTGCGCACTTCACGCAGGTGAAGCCCGAGGGCGCGATGCAAACGATGCTCGCGGTTGTCGCGGAACGCGCGAAGGCGACTCCGATTTCATACGGGCATTGGTATGTCGATGGCGGCGCGGAGGCGAAATACGATCCGGCACTGACGGGAGTTTCGTACCGTGCGCTTGAGCCAGCTCGAACCGAGCTGACCGCCAAAATGCGCGCGGAAATCGAAAAGCCCGGCATGGGGCCGGAGGCGCTGCGTACATTGATGGCGCGCATGAAGCCGGAAGACATCGGCTTGGGAACAACAGCGAACGGAAATGCCGATCCGGTGATGGCGCGATTTCAGCTGAAGATCTTGACGGAAGCATCGGGAACGCAGATTTTTGCGACGACGTTCGCGCAATGGACTGCGCGCGAAGCGTTGCGGCGCGCGCAACCGGTGACGTTGTTAGTGCGCTTTGCGCCGCGTCAAAAGCAGAAACCGATGAACGAGATGATTGCCGCGACGGCGCCCGAACTCGATCCACTCGGCTCTCTCGTCGATGCCGACTTCGGCTCTTACTACAACTATCTCAACCAGCAGCGCCTGCCCGGCGCCGATCGTTCCTCGTTCGTCGTCTGGTTTGAAGGCCACAACCAAGCCGTAGCCATCGGTCCGAAGTGGCAGCGTGGCACGCAATCCAATGAACCGACCGAGTTCAAGACGCTTTTAGCCTGACCTCGACGCCTGCTTGAAGCCGCCGGATGAGCTTTTGCCGTGGCGGCGCTTTGCCCGTTGTTCAAAAAGTAACTAAAATAACGGTTCTTTAGTACCTTGACATTACACTGACCTGTCAATTAAGGTGGCTCACCTTTTACGTGAGCGGTCCGGTGGCGGATCGCTTTAGGTCGTCCAGGGAGACAAGACCACCTTGGTACATCGAGCGTGCATTGCCCTGTCCGCAGTGCGTCGCAGCGCGATTCTCGCGGCGATCGCGTGTCTTTTGTTCGGGCTGAGCATTCCGGCGGGAATCCGGGCGCAGCAGGGCGCGCGCACCGCCCAAGCGAACCTGAACCAACTCGTTCAGGGCGCGCATACGGTCCTTCGAGGATTTGTAGTTTCCGCAAGAGATGAGACTGATCTGGTCCGCATTGAGAAATTTACAGTGTTCGGGGTTGCCCTCGGTGGTGAACGGTAGTATTTAGGTAAGGAGCTTGAGGCTGAGGGGCCTTCAACGCCGCGACTCCGCGGAACCGTGGTTTTTTTTCTTCTTTTTTTGTATCCCCTCCTGTCTGAAGCGCGTCAAAGTTTTTGTGCAGTAACGCCTGGCTCGAGTCTCCGGAGTTTTCGGATGGCGTGTCCCCGGATAGCGGTAACGGTCAGCTTCGATTTCTCGCCACTGAACGTGCGCATCTTTGCACCGGAGAAAGTGGCCGGCGGCAATAGCAGTTTCCTTCCTTTAGCGGTTTCCAGAATCAACTCTAATTCCAGCTCGAACCCAGTTTTGAACCTCGATTTCGCGATCACCGGAGGAGTGCTATGGCGACAAATCTTGTAAAAATTTCCAGCGAAGCGGATATCAAAGCGCGACTGGAGGCGGAGCGGGCGCGGCTGCGAAAGATTGCCGGACTCGATGAGCCGGAACACTTTCACCGACCGGTGGAGCGCGCCTTTACGGCGGAACAGCGGCCGCACACGACGATTTTGTTCGGCGGGTTCACGTGGAAACACGAGGACCTGATCCGAGCTGTGTTTCAAGGCAGTGGATATCGCTGCGAGAAGCTGCCAGTGCCGGATGTGCCGGCCTTCCAGACGGGCAAGGAATTTGGCAACAACGGGCAGTGCAACCCGACGTACTTCACGGTCGGCAATCTCGTGCAGTATTTGCAGTTTTTGGAGAAAGAAGGGATTCCGCGCCAGCAAATTCTCGACAACTATGTGTTTTTTACAGCGGGATCGTGCGGGCCCTGCCGGTTCGGAATGTATGAAGCGGAATATCGCTTCGCGCTGAAAAACGCGGGCTTCGATGGGTTCCGCGTGCTGCTCTTCAAGGACAGCGATGGAATCAAGGCGGAGTCGGGCGAGCCCGGCTTGAAGTTCTCGATCGATTTCGGGTTCGGCATGCTGAACGCGATGCACATGGGCGACGTGATGAACGATCTGATTTATCAGATTCGCCCGTTTGAAGCGAAGAAGGGCGAGACGGACCGGATTTTCCGCGAGACGGTCGATGGGCTTTGCGCGGATTTGAAGAATCGCAAAGCGTTTGAGATCGAGCAGGTGGCGCCGGACTGGGCGAAGCCGAAATTCAAGAGCAACAAGATTTTGCGCAACACGTTCAACGTGTTCGGCAAGTGGCACGAGCACATGTGGGGCAAGGATTATCTGGCGGCGCTGAAGAATGCGCGGGCGAAGATGGATTCGATCGAGGTCGACCGCACGAAGGTGAAACCGGTCGTGAAGATCACCGGCGAATTCTGGGCGCAGCTGACCGAGGGCGACGGCAACTTCCACATGTTTGAGTTTTTGGAGCGCGAAGGCGCGCAAGTTTTGGTGGAGCCGATTGCGACGTGGGTGGCGTACCTGATGTATCAAGCGAAGGCGCACGCGATTGCGAAATGGCCGGTGAATCGGCCGCACAAGGATCCGAAGTGGTACGAGGCGAAGAAACAATTCGCGAACTACATCGGGCTGCGGAAGAAATTGTGGGGTATCGGCTTCGGGCAGAAGGCGTGGAACTTCTTCTATCACCGCACGGCGGAGCAGCTAGGTGGCATCACGCATCACCTTGTGCCGCAGAACGAGTTGGCCGATCTCGCGCATCCTTTTTACAACCAGTACGCGCGTGGCGGCGAAGGTCACCTGGAAGTGGGCAAGAACGTGTACTACACGATTCACAAGCTGTGCCACATGGTGCTGGCGCTGAAGCCCTTCGGGTGCATGCCGTCGTCGCAGTCGGACGGCGTGCAGTCGGCGGTGATCAACAAGTTCAAGGACATGATCTTTTTGCCGATCGAAACGTCGGGTGAAGGCGAAGTCAACGCGCACAGCCGCGTGCAGATGGCGCTGGGCGAAGCAAAGGTAAAGGCCAAGGCGGAATTCGAGCAATGCCTGAAGCAGACAGGAAAGACGCTGGCGGAAATCCACGCGTACATGGATGAGCATCCGGAGTTGAAGAAGCCGTTCTATCACGTGCCGCATCGACCGGGGATTGCGGGGACGGCGGCGCAGTTTGTGCTGCATGTCAGCGAGCGAATTGATAAAGACACGCGGTTCTGGAAGAGGTCGCGGGTTAGCGGCGCGGTGCCGCAGCCGGTTTCGGGCGACTGATAAGTTCGGTAGGGCTGGGGAAAAGCCGGCCCCTCTAAAAGCTGAGGGTGCGGCACCCACTTCACATTCTATTTATTCAACCCAATGAACTAGTGGTTGCGGCTAGCGGTGCCGGAGTTTTAGGGGACAGGATGCACGATCATAAGGGAGCAGGGCTCGTTCAGATTGGGGCGTCGCTGCGGCCAGCGCCGAAACCGAAGGCGGTGGTGCCGACGGATTTCGCGACGAAGTTTTTGGTTGGGCTGGACGTTGGTTCGACGACGGTCAAAGCAGTTGTGGTGGAAGCGGCAACCGATCAGGTTTTGTGGCAGGACTATCAGCGGCACGAAACGAAACAGCCGGAAAAGACGCTGGAGTTTTTGAAGCGGATGGAATCGGAGATTGGGATCAGTCCGCAGAACACGCGCATGTTCATGACGGGCTCGGGCGGCGGCTCGATCGCGGAGCAGATTGGCGCGAAGTTCGTGCAGGAAGTGACAGCGGTGTCGCTGGCCGTCGAGAAATTGCATCCCGAAGTGTATTCGGTGATCGAGCTGGGCGGGCAGGACGCGAAGATCATCGTTTTCAAAGATGACGAAGAGACGGGACGGAAGAAAAAGATACCGTCGATGAATGACAAATGCGCAGGCGGTACGGGCGCGGTCATCGACAAAATCAACGCGAAGCTGAAGATCCCCGCGGCATTGCTGACGAATCAGGGATACGACGGCATCAAGCTGCACAAGGTGGCGGGCAAGTGCGGCGTATTCGCGGAAACCGATATCAATGGGTTGCAGAAAGTCGGAACGCCGTCGGACGAATTGATGGCGTCGCTGTTTGAAGCGATTGTGCTGCAGAACCTGAGCGTGCTGACGCGTGGTCACACGCTGAAGCCGCACGTGTTGCTGTTGGGCGGACCGAACAGTTTTATTCGCGGCATGCGCGAAGCGTGGGTGGCGAATATTCCGAGGATGTGGAAAGAACGAAAAGTGGCAATTCCGGATGGAATGACGCCGGATCAGTTGATCAAAGTGCCGGAGAACGCGCAGTATTTTGCGGCGCTCGGCGCGGTGGAGTTTGGACGCAGCGAAGAAGATGCGGTTGGGTGCTACCGCGGCTATGCCGACCTCGTGCGCTACATGGAGTTCGGCCGCGCAGAGGAGAAGGCGAAGGCGGGCGGAAAGGGTTTGGTGGAGAAGCCGGAAGACCTCGATTATTTCCGTGAGGAGTACAAGCGGAAGAAATTTGTGCCGGCGAATTTTGACGAGGGTTCGCGCGTTGCGGGATTCATCGGGATCGATGGCGGGTCGACTTCGACGAAGGCCGTTTTGCTCGATGAGAACGGCGACATTTTGTGCAAGTCGTATCAGCTTTCGAACGGCAATCCGATACAAGACACGATCGAGATGTTTGAGAATCTGCGCGGGCAAGTCGAGGCGCAGGGGGCGACGCTGGACGTGCTGGGCGTGGCGACGACGGGGTATGCGAAAGATATTTTGAAGGATGTGTTGAAGGCGGACGTGGCGCTCGTCGAGACAGTGGCGCACACGGAGTCGGCGCTGAAATTTTACAAAGACCCGCATGTGATCGTGGATGTGGGCGGGCAAGACATCAAAATTATTATTTTGAATCATGGGCGTGTGAAGGATTTCAAGCTGAACACGCAGTGCTCGGCAGGGAACGGGTACTTTTTGCAATCGACGGCCGAAGGCTTTGGGCTGAATGTGAATCAGTTCGCGGACCTGGCGTTTTCGGCGCAGTCGATGCCGGTGTTCGGGTATGGATGCGCGGTGTTCATGCAGTCGGACATCGTGAATTTTCAGCGGCAAGGCTGGCAAGCGCAGGAAATTCTGGCGGGATTGGCGGCGGTACTGCCGAAAAACGTGTTTTTATATGTCGCGAGCATTCCGAATTTAGCGGCGTTGGGGACGCGATTCGTATTGCAGGGCGGGACGCAGAACAATCTTGCGGTGGTGAAGGCGGAAGTCGATTTCATTCGGAATAGCTTTAAATCGACGGGCAAGGAGCCGGAAATTATCGTGCACGAACACTGCGGTGAGTCGGGTGCGATTGGCGCGGCGCAGGAGTCGCTGCGGCTCTGGAAGAATGGGCAGAAGACGACGTTTATTGGTTTGGAAGCGGTGAGAAGGATTGAATATCGCACGACGCGCAACGAATCGACGCGATGCTACTTCTGCAAAAACAATTGTTTGCGTACGTTCATCGACGTGCGGACGGAGCCGGTGAAGAACCTGGTGCCGATCGAGAAGGTGACGAAGGTGCCGTTGATGTTGGGCGAGCAGCGGTTGATCATCGCGACGTGCGAAAAGGGCACCGTCGAAGATGTCAACGACATGAAGGACATCAAGGGAGAGCTCGACAAGATACGCGACAAACACCCGAACTATGTCGATTTTGCGTCGAAGGAGGTTTTCCGGCCGACGAATGCGAAGAGTGTCGCCGATCCTTTGCCGAAGCTGTCTTCATGGGGATTCAAGCAAGGGCCGGTGAAAGAGCGGATCGCAAAGATGGAGGCGCGCAAGAAGTATCGGCTTGGCATTCCGCGCGTGCTGAATATTTATACGTATGCGCCGCTGTTCAATGCGTATTTCGAGAGTCTGGGAATTCAGCCGGAGAACGTGATTTATTCGGACTATACGAGTTCGGAATTGTATCGCGCGGGAGCCAGCCGTGGCGCGATCGATCCGTGCTTCCCGGCAAAGATCGGGATTTCACACACATACAACCTGATTCAGGAAAAGCATCGAAAGAAGCCGCTGAACTCGATTTTCTTCCCGATGTACGACGTTTTGCACTCGTCGTTGGTAAAGATTGTCGGCGCGAACGCTTGCCCAACGGTGACGGCGACGCCCGAGACGGTGAAGGCGGCGTTTACGAAAGAGAACGACTTTTTCGCCGAAAATAATTTGAAGTATATCGATCCGGTTTTGAATTTCGCGGATCGGAAGCTATTTGCATTCCAGATGCTACAGGCGTGGCAGTCAGAACTTGGGTTGTCTCCCGAAGAGAACGATCGAGCCGTTGAGGCGGGCTTCGCGGCGCTGAAAAATTATGAGACGGATATTCGGCGTCGAGCGCGGCAGACGCTGGATCAACTTGAGCGCGAAGATCGCATCGGCATCGTGATGCTGGCTCGGCCGTATCACCACGATCCAGGACTGAATCACGAGATTCTGGACGAGTTCCAGAAACTTGGCTATCCCATTTTTTCGCAGAATACGTTGCCGATCGACGAGGATCTACTCGAACGACTGTTCGGCGATGAAGTTCGTGCGGGCGTAACTAGCCATCCGCTGGATATCACGGATGCCTGGAAGAACTCGTATTCGTGCAGCACGAATCACAAGGTGTGGGCGGCGAAGTTTGCGGCGCGCCATCCCAATCTCGTCGCGCTGGAGCTGTCGAGCTTTAAGTGCGGACACGATGCGCCGATTTATGGCGTTGTAGAGGGCATCGTCGAGCAATCGGGCACGCCGTATTTCTGCTTCAAGGATCTCGACGAAAACAAGCCAACGGGCTCGATCCGGATTCGCGTCGAGACGATCGATTACTTCTTGCGCCGCTATCGCGAAGAAGTGATACGCAAACGCAAGGCCAATGACGATATCGAGGCACAGCTCGCGGCGTTGGAAGCGCAACTGCGCAGCGAAGGGCAGGAAATTCCCGCGGGACTCATGAACAACGACAGCTGGCGAAACAGTGCCGAAGCTGTTGCCGGCGACTAGGCCGTTCAACTGCTCCGTATATTCGCCGCATCGATGTTCAGTCTACATTTGTCGCCACCATTCGTGCCCTCAAGGCCATGCGTGTCATACACTGTCTCGATACAGGTGACACAAAAACATGGCCAAACAATACTTTTATATTCGATTGATTCCGCCGCGGCCGACGTTTGCCAGCGACATGAGCGCGGAAGAACGCGCGCTCATGCAGCAACACGTTGCGTACTTTCGAGGCTTGTTCGACCAGGGCAAGGTGCTGATTTTTGGGCCGGTGCTCGACCCGACCGACAACTTCGGGATGGGTGTGCTTGAAGTTCGCGATGGCTCCGAAGCGCAAGAGCTGATGGATAACGATCCGACGGTTTTGGCGGGAATGAACAAGATCAAAATTTTGCCGATGGTGGTCGGCGCCGCTCGTGCGAAGGAGCAAGAGTGACCGACACGTCGCGGCCGCTGGATGGAATTCGCGTCCTCGACTTTTCGCACGCTCTGGCCGGTCCTTACAGCACGATGCTGTTGTCGGACTACGGAGCGGAAATATACAAGCTGGAAGCACGCTCGGGTGACATGGGGCGCGGATGGGGTCCGCCTTTCGCGGGCGGGATGGCGAGTTTTTTTCTTGGCTTGAATCGAGGGAAGCTTGGGATTTCGATCGACCTGAAGCGGCCGGAAGGGCTGAGTCTATGCTTGCGGTTGATCGATCAGATGGATGTTTTGATCGAGAATTTCCGTCCGGGAGCGATGGATAAGTTGGGGCTTGGTTACGCAGACGTGCAAAAGCGTAACGGACGACTGGTTTATTGTTCGATTTCCGGTTACGGGCAGAACGGGCCGTCGCGAGATGAAGCAGCGATGGATTTGGTGATGCAGGCGTCGAGCGGTTTGCTGAGCATTACGGGGACGGAAGAGGGTGAGTCGGTGCGCTGCGGCTACGGCGTGACCGACGTGACTGCAGGACTGTTCGCGGTAATCGGGATTTTGTTGGCGCTGCGCGCTCGCGATACGACGGGTCGTGGGCAATATGTCGACGTGTCGATGCTGGACAGCATGATTTCGACGATGAGTTCGAACTATTCCAGCTTTCTCGGCTCGATGGTGGTGCCCGGTCCGATGGGGACTGCGTTTCCAACGATCGTGCCTTACAAGGTGTATCGAGGCAGCGATCGCGAATTTGCTATCGCAGTCGGAAGCGAAAAACTGTGGTCTGCATTTTGTAGCGTGCTGAACCGGCCCGACATCGAGCTCGATTCGAAGTTCGCAACGAACGCGGAGCGGATTCGGAATCGAGAAGAACTCGAGTCATTACTGGATCATATTTTTATAGAAAAACCTGCCGGTGAATGGGTCGACCAGTTGAGAGCGGCTGGAATTCCGAGTTCGCTCGTCAGAAACTTTGGCGAAGTTGTCGATGACCCGCAGTCCGCGTTCAGGGAAATGTTTCCAGCGCTTGAACATTCGAAAGCGGGCAGGCATCGCGTGACCGGCACGCCCGTCAAACTGAAAGACACTCCTGGGCGCGTCAGCACTCCGGCGCCGCTCCTGGGACAAGATACGCGAGAAACTCTGAAAGCATTGTTGAGCAGCAACGACCAAGAGATCGACGACTGGATCGCGCGAGGGATTGTGTTGCAAAGCGATACAACAGCTGCGTGATTTGCGAGGATCGTCGATTCAGGCCTTCAGTGGCGCACCGGACGTACGTAACTCCCGCTTACCTCGTCCACCGAGGTAGTAGTGAATTGCCGGCGTGAAAACGAGTGACAAGACCATAGAGCTGAGCAGGCCGCCGATGACTGCAATGGCGAGCGGTTGGAGCATTTGGGAACCAGCTCCGATTGCCAGGGCTAGCGGAAACATGCCAGCAACGGTGGCGAGCGCCGTCATCGCGATGGGGCGGAGCCTGCGGCGCCCTGCTTGAATCATGGCATCCTCCGCTGAATGACCCAGAGCGTTGAATCGTTGCTCGGCGTCGATGAGGAGAATGCCGTTTTTCGCGACGATGCCGATCACCATGATCATTCCCATAAAGGAAGAAACGTTAAAGTTGGTGCGGGTGATAAGAAGCGCCACAAAGGCACCGAACGTGGAAAGTAGTGCCGATGCCAGAATTGCGATCGGTGCGGAAAACGTGCGGAATTCGAAGAGCAAAACAGCGAAGAGCAACAGCAGCGCGAGGAGCAGCACGACCAGGAGATCGTGGAAGGATTTCTGCTGCTCTTCATATTGACCACCGTACTCGATGCGGATCGAGGACGGTAGGTGCAGATCGTTCACCGCTTTTTGAACGCCCGCGATGCCGGTTCCGAGATCGACCCCTTCTAGCCGTGCCGTGACTTGAATGAGACGCTGAAGATTTTCGCGACGAATCTCTGTTTCACCGGGATCGGTCGCCATGCTGGCGAGAGACCCGAGAGTAGCGGTCTTGCCCGTTGAACTTACGAGAAGTGTGTTGGTCATTCGTTCCAGCGTTGCGCGATTGGCTTCTGGAAAGCGGACACGAATCGGGTAGGACCGATCGTTCAGGATTACGGGTGTTGCAGCCGGCTCGCCTTCTAGAATTGCGGACGCGTCGACGGAAACTTCTTCCGGCGTAAAGCCGGCACGCGCGGCCGTGGTCGGATTGATTTGAAAAGTCACGGCAGGTCCGCTGATTGCGTCTTCGACACCGTTGAGAATGTCCACGACACCCGGAACTTTGCTGATGGCATCGGCGACACGCGGCCCGGTCTCGTTGAGCAATTTTCCATCCTGCGAATACAGGCGAATCACGACAGGTTCAGGTTGATTGCTGAGATCGCCGACCATGTCCTGGAGGATCTGTGCAAACTCGACTTTCGTCGCCGGTTCGGA
>DATAMU010000085.1:0-4596 GCA_036266605.1 Candidatus Acidiferrum sp.
AAGCACGCTCGCGCTCGCTAACGAAACGCGTCGGAGTCATCTCACGTCGTACATTCGTTCCGATAGTGGAACCATAAGGTCGACTCAGGCATCCTTACCCTAACGCGGTCCGGCCTGTACCGTAGCCGGGCCTAGACAAAGGATTTCTCTCGGCGCCAGCCCAATCAGAAAGTCATCGCGGTTGCCACGGGCTTAGCCGGCAAAGAACAAGAATATGGACGATTCATTTTCTTCAGAATCTTCTTCTCCGAAGACTGACGGGCGGAGAATCCGGCCCGATCACTACTTGCCACCACCACCGCCGCAGAAGTCGAAGGGGAAAACGTGGGTGTGGATCATTCTCGGGGTCGTGCTGGTGTTTGTGTTCTATCTGGCGTTCCGGCACCACGACGAGACGCAGGCCGCCGACAAGAAGGGTGGCGGGAAGAAGGGATTCGGCGGTCCGGTGACGTTGAACACAGTGACCGCAAAACAGGGCGACATCGGAGTGTATTTGACGGCGATCGGAACCGTGACGCCGGTTTATACGAGTGTGATCACGAGCCAGGTCAACGGAATCATCAATTCGGTGCACTACAAAGAAGCGCAAGTGGTGCACAAGGGCGATCCACTGATTGACGTCGATCCGCGAACGTACCAGGCACAACTGTTGCAGGCGGAAGGGACGCTGGAGAAGGACACGCACATCCTCGAGCAGTCGAGGATGGACCTGGAGCGCTATCAAAAGGCGTGGTCACGCAACGCGATTGCAAAGCAGATTCTAGACGATCAGGAAAAATTGGCGCTGCAAAACGAAGGTACGGTGAAGAACGACCAGGGCGTCGTGGACTTCGATCGCGTGCAACTTGGCTATTGCCACATCGTGGCGCCGTTCGACGGGCGCGTTGGCTTGCGATTGGTCGATCCCGGAAACGTGGTGCAGTCGAACAGCACGACGCCACTGGTGGTTGTGACGCAGATGCAACCGATCACGGTGGTCTTTACCGTGGCGGAAGATTATCTCGGTGAGATTCAGCCGCACATTCAGCAAGGGACGCCGCTGAACGTGGATGTGTTCGACCGCGCGCAACTCAAGAAGATCACGAGTGGGAAACTGCTCGCGGTGGACAACCAGATCGATACGACAACGGGCACGGTGCGGCTGCGCGCGCAGTTCGACAATCGCAAGAACGAATTGTTCCCAAATCAGTTTGTGAACACGCGGCTGCTGGTGAATACGCAGCACAACGTGACGCTGATTCCTACGTCGGCCATTCAGCACAACGGAAACCTGGCGTTCGTCTACGTGATTGAGAACAACACAGCGCATTTGCAAAACATCAAGCCCGGCGTGGAAGACAACGGGATGACTGCGGTACAGGGGATCAACCCGAACGATGTAGTGGCGAACAGCAGCTTTGAGAGATTGCAGGACAAGGCGCAAGTGAAGATATCCAACACGCCGCAACCCGCCTCGGCCACGCCCGAGACCAACGCTCCGTGAGCCCATCTCGACCATTTATCGAACGGCCGGTGGCAACGTCGCTGCTGATGGCGGCGATTCTCCTGGTCGGGCTGGTGGCGTACACCCAGCTGCCCGTGTCGGCACTGCCGCAGGTCGATTACCCGACGATCCAGGTGATGACGTTCTATCCCGGTGCGAGCCCCGACGTGATGGCGACGACGGTGACTGCTCCGCTGGAGCGGCAGTTCGGTCAGTTACAAGGGCTGAACCAGATGACGTCAACGAGCTCGGGCGCGACGTCCGTGATCGTTTTACAGTTCGCGTTGACGCTGAACATCGACGTCGCCGAAGAGGAAGTGCAGTCGGCGATTAACGCGTCGCAAAGCTTCTTGCCGTCGGACTTACCGACGCCTCCCGTTTACAACAAGACAAATCCCGCGGACGCGCCGATTCTGACGCTCGGAATTACGTCGAGTTCGATGCCGCTGTCACAGGTGGAAGATCTTGTGGACACGCGGTTCGCGCCGAAGATCTCGCAGCTCAGTGGCGTGGGATTGGTCAGCATCAGCGGAGGACAAAAGCCGGCGGTACGCATTCAGGCAAATCCGGTGGCGCTCTCGTCGTATGGAGTCACGCTGGAGGCGGTGCGCACGGCTCTGACGCAGACGAGCGTCAATTCGGCAAAAGGAAATTTCGACGGCCCGCAGCAAGGCTATCAGATCGATGCGAACGACCAGCTCTCCAAAAGCGAAGAATACCGGAACGTCGTCGTGGCGTATCGCAACGGGTCACCGGTATTTCTTAAAGATGTGGCGTCGATCATCGATTCGGTGGAGAACCAGAAGCAAGCCGCGTGGATGAACAAGACGCCCGCGGTGATTTTGAACGTGCAGAGGCAGCCGGGCGCGAACACGATTCGCGTGGTAAAGGCGATCCAAACGCTGTTGCCGCAGCTCGAGACAAACCTGCCTGCCGCTGTACACGTGACGGTACTGACGGACCTGACGACGAACATCAAGGCGTCGGTGAGCGACGTGGAATTTGAGTTGATGCTGACCGTCGGGCTCGTCGTGATGGTGATCTTTCTTTTCTTGCGTAATCTGTCGGCGACGATCATTCCGAGCGTCGCAGTGCCCCTATCGCTGGTCGGCACGTTTGGCGCGATGTATGCGCTGGGCTACAGCCTCGACAACCTATCACTGATGGCGCTGACGATTTCGACCGGATTCGTTGTCGATGACGCGATCGTGATGATCGAAAACATTTCGCGCTACCTGGAAGAAGGCATGCCGCCGATGGAAGCGGCGCTGAAAGGCGCGGAGCAAATCGGGTTCACGATCTTGTCGCTGACGGTTTCGCTGATCGCGGTGCTGATACCGCTGCTGTTCATGGGCGACGTTGTTGGGCGACTGTTCCGAGAATTCGCGGTGACGCTGGCGGTAACCATCATTATCTCGGCGGCGGTGTCGCTGACACTGACGCCGATGATGTGCTCGCGTATTTTGAAGCACACGCCGGAGGATCAGCAGGGGCGCTTCTATCGCGCGTCGGAACACATGTTTGAGCGGATGATCGCGTTTTACGGGCGCACGCTGACGGTCGTGCTGGAGTATCAGACGATTACTTTGCTGGTTGCGGTCGCAACGCTCGTGCTGACCGTGGTGCTCTACATTTGGATTCCCAAGGGCTTCTTCCCTACTCAGGATACGGGCGTCATTCAGGGAATTTCGCAGGCACCGCAATCGATTTCGTTTGACGCAATGTCGCAGAAACAGCAGCAACTCGCCGATGTGATTTTGCAGGATCCGTCGGTGGAGAGTCTTTCGTCGTTCATCGGCGCGGATGGAACGAACACGACGATGAACAGCGGGCGCATTTCGATCAACCTGAAAGACCTTGACGATCGCAACGTCGGCGCGGCGGACGTGATTCGCCGGCTGCAATCGAAGCTTGCGAACGTCCAGGGAATCCAGATGTACATGCAGCCGGTGCAGGACATCTCGGTCGATGACCGTGTGAGCCGGACCCAGTTTCAGTACACGCTGGAAGATCCCGACGCGAACGAACTGAACGAGTGGGCGAACAAGCTCGTCGAGAAGATGCAGCATTTGTCGCAGCTCGAAGATGTGGCGACCGATCAGCAAACGGGTGGACGCGCCGTTTCGCTGATGATCGATCGCATCACGGCCTCCCGCCTCGGCATTGCGCCTTCGACGATCGACAGCACGCTTTACGATGCGTTTGGGCAGCGGCAGATCAGCACGATGTACACGCAGCTCAATCAATATCACGTGATTTTAGAAGCGCAGCCCCAATTCCAACTCGATCCCTCCAATCTCGCGAACATCTACCTTCAGTCGAACGCGTCTTCGGGAGCCAGCGGACCAGGCGCGACGAACTCGTTTGCCGCTTCGGGATCGTCTTCGGCGGGATCAAATGCGCTGACGACCTCAATTTTGTATTCGCCTGGCGCGGGGCAGCTCACCGCGCAGAACAGCGGTATCAAGCCGATTGGGAACGCCCAAAACAATTCGACGACATCGACGATCTCGCAGTCGAGCTCGACGTACGGCAATTCCGTTCCGCTCAACGCGTTCGTACACATTCAAAACACGACAGCCCCGCTATCGATCAACCGGCAAGGACAGTTCCCTGCCGTGACGATTTCGTTCAACCTGGCGCCACGCGCGGCATTAGGAACGGCGATCGAGCAGATCGACAAGGCAGTGGAAGATTTGCACATGCCGCCCACCGTAGCCGGAGACTTTCAGGGCACGGCGGCATCGTTCCGCAATTCGCTCTCGAACGAAGCCCTGTTGATTTTGGCGGCGCTCGTCACCGTGTACATCGTGCTCGGCGTTTTGTATGAGAGCTTCATCCATCCGATCACAATTTTATCGACGCTGCCCTCCGCAGGTGTCGGCGCGCTACTGGCGCTCATTTTGTTCCGCCAGGACCTGAGCGTCGTCGCGATTATCGGCATCATCCTGCTGATCGGCATCGTGAAGAAAAACGGCATCATGATTGTCGATTTTGCGCTGGAAGCGGAGCGCCGCCACGGCAAGAGCTCACGCGACGCGATTTACGAAGCGAGCTTGCTGCGATTTCGGCCGATCATGATGACCACGATGGCGGCCTTGCTTGGTGGAATT
>DATAMU010000086.1:0-1920 GCA_036266605.1 Candidatus Acidiferrum sp.
TTCCCATGATTTATTCGATGACGAAAGGTCGAGAAAAACTATGAAGGCTGCCCGGCGGAAGTCGACTTCGCGCCGCGCTTCAGGCCAAGCTCTGCCATCACCATCTGCAAATCCTTCCAGACGTCGGCCTTCGCCGGAGGATTGCGCAGTAAGTACGCCGGATGATACGTCGCCATCAATTTTCGCCCGCGAAATTCCTGCCACTGTCCGCGGAAATGCGAAATGCCACGAGTCGTTTGCAGGAGCGTCTGCGCCGCGCATGCACCAAGCGCTACGATCACTTTTGGATCGACCACCTCCAGCTGCCGCATCAAAAACGGCGAGCAGGTTTTGATCTCGTCCGGTTCCGGCAATCGGTTTTCGGGCGGCCGGCACTTCACGACGTTGCAGATGTACACGTCGCCGCGCTTTAATCCCATCGCTTCGATCATCTGCGTCAGCAATTTTCCCGCGCGCCCGACGAACGGAAGCCCCTGCATATCCTCGTCGCGTCCCGGGCCTTCGCCGACGAACACCAATTTCGCTTTCGGATCGCCGTCGGCGAAAACAATTTTGTTTCGGCCCTTGTGCAGCTTGCACCGCGTGCAGTCGCCGATGTCGTCGCGAATCTTCAACATCGAGTCGCCCGAGATTCTTTCGCTGGCATCGAACAGGCCAGACTTCGGCGTCTGTAAAACAACCCGCGGCGCCGAAGGAATCTGTAACGCCGGCGCAGGCGGCAGCACAGGCTTTCGCGGTGTTCTTGGCAAATCGTCCTCGCGTATCTCGGAGACTGCGATCGTTTCTGAGATTTCTACTTGGTCTTCGAAGGGGACAGACGGGACGTTTCCGCTTGCCGGTTCGCGCAACTGCCCCGCTCGCATCGCAACTGGCGCCGAGCCGGAGTCGATGGTGGAAGACAAACGCTGAATCGACACCCTGTCGCGGTAAAAAAGATCGATACCGATATCTTTGTAGAAGCTGAGGCGTGCGGAAAGTTTCTGCTGGAGAGCTTCGGAAAGGCGATCGGCCATGGTCAGAGCGCGGTGCGCTCTGGGGAGTGTAGCACGGAGCGAAGACGTACAACTTCGTCGAGAATGCGCTGCGCGACTTCTGATTTGCTCATGCGCGGCAATGCGAGGTCCCGTCCATCGCGCGAAAACAATGTGACCACATTCGTATCGACATCGAAGCCCGCGCCTTCCGCGGTCACGTCGTTCGCCACGATGATGTCGGCATTCTTCGCGGTTAGTTTCTTGCGCGCATTCTCCGCCACGCGTTCCGTCTCCGCCGCGAAGCCCACAACGAGCCGGTTGCCCTTGTTCTTCGCTACCGTCGCGATGATATCCGCATTCGGCTCGAGTGCGATCGTTAAAGGTTCCTTCTCGCGCTTGATCTTCTGATCGAAGGGTTTCGCCGGACGATAGTCCGCAACAGCCGCCGCAAAAATCGCAATCGTCGCTCCCACGAATCTCTCGTCAACGGCACGAAGCATTTCTTCCGCTGTGCGCACGTCGATGCGCTCGACGCCGTTCGGCGTTTCCAGTGAAGTCGGCCCGCTGATCAAAATTGTTTTCGCGCCGCGCCGTGCCGCCGCTTCGGCAACGGCATAGCCCATCTTTCCGGATGAACGATTCGTCAGATACCGCACCGGATCGAGATCTTCACAGGTCGGCCCAGCCGTAATCAGCACGGTCTGCCCTTCCAGATCGCGTTTGAAGCGCAAAGCTTCGCGTACCGCGGCGACAATCTGCTCCTGCCCCGCGAGCCGTCCCGCGCCAGTCATACCGCAAGCCAAGTAGCCTTCGTCGGGACTCACAACATGCACGCCGCGCGCACGCAGTACATCGAGATTCGCCTGCGTCGCCGCGTGGTTCCACATGTTCACGTTCATCGCTGGCGCGACCACCACCGGCGCCGTCGAGGCGAGATACAAAGTTG
>DATAMU010000087.1:0-4197 GCA_036266605.1 Candidatus Acidiferrum sp.
TGTGCTTTGCACGACGTGAACTTCGATTTTCGGAGTTTCGTTGATGCGCGGCATCTGGTAATCGTTGAAGTTGGATTGTTCGACGCGGCCTTTGTTGATGGTGATCGCGTCTTTCATAAAGGCGGAGACACCATAGATGGCGGCGCCTTCGACCTGTGCTTTGATGCCGTTGGGATTGACGGGGCGGCCGCAATCGACGGCGTAGACGATGCGCTGCACTTTGAGTTTGCCGTCTTTCAATGAAATTTCAGCGACACCCGCGGTGTAAGAGTCGAACGAAAAATATCCGGCGATGCCGCGATAGGTGTCCGGCGGCAGCGGCTTGCCCCACTCGGCTTTTTCGGCGGCGAGTTTGAGAACGGCCTTTTGGCGCGCGGTATCGAGCGGCTTCCCTTCCTTGGGATCGTTGAAATCGGGGATCTTGCGATCATCGCCGATGGCGCGCATACGGAATTCGTATGGGTCGGCGTTGGCTGCGGCGGCGAGTTCGTCGATGAAGCTTTCGACGACGAAGCCGCTGCTGGAATGTTCGACGGAGCGCCACCATGCGCGCGGAACTCCGGATTTTCCGAGCGTGTACTCGATACGGTAGTTTTTCGTGGCGTATGGAATGAATGCCGCCGTAGCGAATTCACTGGCCTCGGGTTTCTCGAGGCCGTTTTTCTCCCACATCGCAGCGATCGACGTAGACGTCTGGAAATGCTTCCACGCGACGAGATTTCCCTGCGCATCGACCGCGCCCTGCATGTGGTGATACGAAGCGGGACGATAGAAGTCGTGCTGCATGTCGTCTTCGCGCGTCCAGAGCACCATGACGGGCTTATCGCCGATGGCTTTGGCAACCTGCGCGGCTTCCATGACGAAATCGCCTTGATAGCGGCGGCCGAATCCACCACCCATCAGCGTGGTGTGGACGGTGACTTTTTCTTTCGGCAGCTTTGAGACGGCGACGATGGTGTCTTGCGCCCATTGCGGAGCTTGCGTCGGCACCCACGCTTCGGCGCTGTCGGGTCCGATGCGCACCGTGCAATTCATCGGCTCCATGCAGGCATGCGCGGCGAATGGGAGTTCGTAGACGATATCGACTTTTTTCCCCGCGGGTGCGGCGGCGATCGCTGCGTTAGCGTCGCCGTCGTTGCGCACAACCTTCGCGGGTTTGGAGGCGTTGTCGATGAATTGCTGACGGAGAGACGCGGACGATTCAGCGGCGTGGGGGCCTTCGTCCCAGGTGATGTCGAGCGCGCGGCGGCCTTGCATGGCGGCCCAGGAATTGTCGGCGAGCACGACGACACCGCCGGCGCTGAACGATGTGCTTTGCGGGACGGGATCGATCGAGATCACGTCGCGAACGCCGGGAACCGCTTTTGCTTTTGTGGCGTCGAACTTCGAAGGCTTGCCACCGAACACCGGACAACGCGCGATGACGGCGTAGGTTAGATTGGCGGGACGAGAATCGATGCCGAATTTGGCGGTCCCGGTGGACTTGGCGCGGGCTTCGAAACGATTGCGATCGTGGCCGACGATGGTGAAGTCGTCGGAGTTTTTCAGCGGGACGGTGTTGAGATTCGGCACCGGGAGCGTAGCTGCAACGGAGACGAGTTCGCCGTAGGTGAGATATTGGTTACGGGCGCCATGGAGGATTCCGCCGTCTTTCGGTTTGCACGTGTTGCGATTGACGTTCCAGTGTTGCGCGGCGGCGGTGATGAGCATTTCGCGCGCGGCGGCGCCAGCCTGGCGCAACGGGAGCCAAGATCCGGCCACGCTGCCGCTGCCACCGGTGCCGTGATCGTAGATGGCGGGGTCAGTCGGAGCTTGTTCGATCTTGACCTTGTCCCATTCGAGATAAAGCTCTTCGGCGAGAATCATGGGGAGCGCGGTCATGATGCCCTGTCCCATTTCGGATTTGCCGAGGATGAGAGTGACTTGATTCTCGGGCGTGATGCGGACCCATGCGTTGAACGGATTTACAGTCTTCTTTTCTTGATCGACGGCGCTTGCTTCGGCCGACGCCGGGCCAAGATGAAAGCCGATGACGAGGGCGGCTCCGGCAGATGCGGTGGTTTTGAGGAAGCGGCGGCGATTGACGAGAGTTGCGGTTGCCATGGAGATTTACCTCATTTTCAGACGATCATGATGCGGTGGTTGCGAAGAAAAAAAGCCGGCAAGATGCCGGCGCTACCTAGGCTTTGCCGGATTGCAGGTCGGCGGCGCGGTGAATGGCTTTGCGGATGCGCTGGTAGGTGCCGCAGCGGCAGATGTTGCCGCTCATGAAGTCGTCGATATCGGCGTCCGTCGGATTGGATTTTTTTGTGAGCAGCGCGACGGCGGACATGATTTGGCCGGACTGGCAGTAGCCGCACTGAGGGACGTCTTCGGCGATCCAAGCTTGCTGGACGGGATGCAAGCCTTCGGCGGAAATCCCTTCTATGGTGGTGACTTTTTTCCCGGAGACACTGCCGATCTGCGTGATGCAGGAGCGCGTCGCTTCTCCATTGATGTGGACTGTGCAGGCGCCGCAGAGCGCCATGCCGCAGCCGAATTTTGTGCCCGTCATGTTGAGCGTGTCGCGCAAGACCCAGAGCAGCGGCATTTCGGGGCTGACGTCAACCGTTTGGGCTTGTCCGTTGAGCGTGAATGTGATGGCCATGGAGCCCTCCTTGGCGAGAACGCTATCGTACAACAGGTCGCGGTGGGTGAAAATCACCGAAATTTCGGTAGGGGAATTTTTTTACAAGCGGTTCTGACGGGTGACTAGACGATTGGTGAGCTGGCCCGTGTGCTGATATCGTGCGCGTCGGCTAGGCAGTGGCCACGGCTTTAGGACGATCGGTTTCGACGCCGCGCCAGCCGACGGGGCGGCCGCTGATCGCTTCTTTCACTGAGCGGAACAAGACGACGTACATCAATTGGCGATAGTAGAAGCGCTGCAGAAGGACTGGGATGAGGAGAGTCCAATCTTCGTGCGGCTCAAGCAGGAACGCGATCGCACACGTCAAAACGTCGATGATCAGGAAGCCGAGGAAGAAAAGGACGGAGCGCTCGACGTCCGCGGTCGTCCAGATTTGCGGGAGATGCGCGACTTTCTGGCCGAGAGCCCAGAGGACGAGCGAGCCGAAGAACATCAGGTCGATGACCGGGGAAATCAACGGCAGAAAAAGCTGGAAGATGAATACGTTGGGCAGAGCGATCCAGCCGAGCGTACCGAATTTCGGACGAAAGAGCGTGTCGCTGTGCTTCCAGAAAGCTTGCAGGGTGCCGAAAGTCCAGCGGAAGCGCTGGCGAATGAGTTGGCCGGCGGTTTCGGGTGCTTCGGTCCAGGCGATCGATTCTTCGTCGTAGCCGATGCGCCAGCCCAGGCGGCGAATCGCGATGGTAAGGTCGGCGTCTTCTGCAACGGTGTCTGCGGTGATTCCACCGGCCGCAGCGATCGCTTCTTTGCGCCAAGCGCCGAGCGCGCCCGGAACGACGGTGATGCAATTCAACAAATCGAACGCGCGCTTCTCCATGTTTTGGCTGGTGATGTATTCGAGCGCCTGCCAGCGCGTGAGCCAGCGCGAGCGATTGCCGACTTTCACGTTGCCGGCGACGGCGCCAAGTTTTGGATCGGAGAAATGGCGGACGAGTTTGCTGATTGCGTCGGGCTCGATTTCGGTGTCGGCGTCGATGGTGACGACGATCTCGGTTTGCGCCTGAGCCATCGCGTGGCTAAGCGCCGCAGATTTGCCCTGATTCACCTGATGAATGATGCGGACGCGCGGCTCGGTGCCGAAATTCGTGTCGAGGATCTCACCGGTCTTATCGGTTGAGCCGTCGTCTACAACGATGATGTGCAAGTCGGGGTAGTCGGATGCGAGAACGGATGTAACCGTTTGCGCGATGACGGATTCTTCGTTGTGTGCGGGGACGAGAACTGTGACGGCGGGTGGCGGCACGGGCATCGAGACATGATCGGGGCGCAGCTTCTCAATCAGCGCGAGAATCCCGATGATGAGCGCACGGCCGCTAACGAGCACGATGCCGATGATAAAGATTGTCGCGATGCCGGCTCGCAGCCAGCGATAGATGCCGAAGATGAAACCGTCGGCGCGAGCCTGCCAGCGCTCCATGGCGCCTAGCGGCATCATCACTTCGGCGCGCGTTTTGCCGATCAAGTCGGAGACCGAAACGAAGTCGTAGCCCTGGATGCGCAGCGCATCG
>DATAMU010000088.1:0-6382 GCA_036266605.1 Candidatus Acidiferrum sp.
GAGAGCGCTTGGGTGGGGATGGGCTTGGCGGTTCGAGGCGCGGAACGGCGCACACGGATGAACCAGAAGATCATGAGCAAGAGCGGGAGGACTGTGAGGAAGATGAGGACGCCCGACTTTTGCACGATTACCGGGAAGAGATGAGGACGGGCCAGGAAAACCGATGCAGCGGCGACGAACAATCCGAAACACATGCGCCAGAGATGACGCGTAAGTGTCTGGGTGCGAGTCATCGTCGAGCGAAGAAGCATGCGGACATCGCCGGAGGCAGCGAGTAAGGCGATACAGCCGAAGATGAGGTAGGGACCGACTGAGTATCCCTGCCATTGGCCGGTTGGGCTTGTGGCGGCTTTATAGGTGCAGAAGAGTTCTGTGATGCCAACGCCTATGGCAAGTAGAAGCGCAGACCGATCGAAGAGGCGGGTCAGCGGGACGCGAGGTCGAAACGCCATCGCCGCGGTGGCGACCATGTAGAAGGTAAGCGTGCCGCCAAGGATGTTGCCGGGTTCGAACCTTCGGGTTGCCAGATAGGCGCCTGCGGAGGCCATGGTCAGCATGGAAGCGACGAAGACGTAGCCGGCGATGCGATGGCGGTTGGAGCCTTTGCGGAGCGCAATGGTGAGGAAGCCGGAAAGCAGGCCGACCGTGCCGCCAGTGATGTGGAGGAGAAGGAGAGGGGAATATCGCATGGGCTGCACTCCTAGGTCGGAGGTTGTCAGCGTGTAATACGAGGCAGGGGGCGGAAAAGATTCAGGGAAAGTTGGGGCGAATAACGGATGGGGCGGGACTTTGGTAAGTGGGGAGCGAAGGACCGCGGTCGAGGGTGGACGTCGTTGTGGTGTGGGTGGTGCTGAATCTAAACCCGCACCCTTTAGAAACCTAAGGGTGCGGCACCCAACTGCCGATGAGCGGATCGATCGTGCGGACTTGGGGCGCAGCAGTGCTGCGCCCGTACATGAAGTAGGTGCGCGGCATGTATACTGCTTGGTCTAAAGATGATTCCATTTTTACATTTGGGGCCGCTGACGATACCGACGTTTGGGTTGATGGTGGCGACGGCGCTGTTTGTGGCGGCGTATGTGTTGCAGGCGGAGTTTAACCGGCGACGCGAATCGCTGGAGAAGCTGCCGGGGTTTAGCGGGAAGGGCGACGAAGGGTTTCTTGTTATTGGGATTGCGGGAATCGCGGGTCTGATCGGGGCGCGGCTGTATCACGTGCTGGAGAGTCCGAGCGAGTTTTTTGCCGATCCCTGGCCGCAGCTTTTCAGCCGGTATGGGTTCGCGTGGTTTGGCGGATTTCTGGGGGGATTTGTTGCGCTGCTGTATTTGTCGCGGCGGCTGAAGATTCCGGTGCTCGAGTTCATGGATATGTGCTCGCCCGCGGCGTGCGTGGGGTATGCGATCGGGCGCATCGGATGTTTGCTTTCGGGCGACGGCGATTACGGGATTCCGACTTCGTTGCCGTGGGGAATGAGTTTTCCGAACGGCGTGGTGCCGACGAATCTGCGGGTGCATCCGACGCCGCTGTATGAATTTTTTATCTGGATGGGGATTGCGGCGTTTTTGTGGCACATGGGAACGAAGACGCTGCGCGGGCCGAAGGCCAAGGGCGAGATTTTTGCGAACTATCTGATTTTGACGGGCATTGCGCGATTTTTGATTGAGATTATTCGTATCAACCCGCGATCGTTTTTGGGGATGTCGAACGCACAGGCAGCGAGCGTCGCATCAATCATCGCGGGCGCGGTGTTACTTTGGCGTCTTAAAAGCAAATGGCGCGCGCTTAAGCAAGAACACCGCATCCTGAATCACATCGCCGAGGCAGGCGATGTCTTGCAGCAGGAATATCACCGACCGACACCTGAATGTCCTCACCCGGAGCGCTGGCACATGTATGACTCGATGAGCGCAGAAGTGGAAGTGCTCGATTTTTTGAAGGCGATTGTGAAGACGTTGAAGCCGGAAGTGGTGGTGGAGACGGGGACGTTTTCGGGGTTGAGCACGCTGCGGATCGCGGAGGGGCTGAAGGAGAACGGCGTCGGGCGGGTGGTGACGTGCGAGTACGATCCGAAAGTTTATGCGGCGGCTAAGGCGAGATTTGATGCGTCGGGGCTGGGAGCGTGGATTGAGGCGCGGAATGCTTCGAGTTTGGAATTGAAGGTGGAGGGGAAGATCGATTTATTTTTTTCGGATAGCGATGTGGCGATTCGCGAGGCGGAGGTGCGGAGATTTTTGCCGCAGATCAATCCTTATGGATTGATCTTGATGCACGATGCGAGTTCGGCGGTGAAGACGGTGCGGGAGGCGGCGAAGAAGATGGAGAGCGAGGGGCTGATTTCAGTGGTGTTGTTGCCGACGCCGAGGGGGTTGGTGGTGGCGCAGAAGAGGGATGGGCGGGAGTAGGCCACGGCGGAGTGAAGAGCTTGACAGTCGACAGTTGAAGGTCGAAAGCGAAGAGCGGGTAGGTGGAGTTGGGTGGCGGAAGGATCGTTTGAAGGTGCTTCGTTTGGGCTGGCAAGCGAAGAGACTCACCGCAGAGTTCGCAGAGAGCACAGAGCCGGAACAGGAAAAATTAGGATGGAGAGGTCCGTGTTGGTTGGGCGCGGGCGTCGGGTGAGCTCAAGACGCGATGGTGGTGCGGACATGGGGCGCAGCGTGCTGCGCCCGTACAGGATCGTGATGATAGCGGCGGGGGATCGAGTTAGTTTTGGTGTTTGAAGATTTTTCCTTGTTTCATGACGAAGGTGATGTGCTCGATGGCGTGGATGTCGTCGAGCGGGTTGTCGGGGGCGGCGACGATGTCGGCGTATTTGCCGGGGTCGATGCTGCCGAGGATTTCGGATTTGCCGAGCAGGTCGGCGGCGCTGGTGGTGGCGGATTGAATGGCCTGCATTGGAGTCATGCCGTATTTCACCATGAAGGCGAATTGATTGATGCTGCGGTTGTACTCGCAGACGCCGGCGTCGGTGCCGAAGCTGAGTTTTACGCCGGCGTGCAGGGCTTTCGTGAAATTTTGGCGCTGCGTTTCGCCGAGATCGTGGTCGTGTTGTAGAAAATCGGCGGTCATGCTGCCGTTTTTGCCTTCCTCTTCGATGCATTCCTCGTCGTAGATATCCATGTCGAGATAGGTGCCGTGTTGTTTGGCGAGGGCGATGCCTTCGTCGTCGATGAGCGTGGCGTGCTCGACGCTGGCTACACCTGCGCGGATGGCGTTTTTGATTCCGGCGGGGGAGTGGGCGTGGGATGCGACGCGGAGGCCGAAGTGGCTGGCTTCATCGACGGCGGCGGAGAGTTCTTCGGGAGTGAACTCTTGCGATTGGGGATTGCTGCCGTGGGTGAGGACGGCGCCGCTAGAGAGAAGTTTGATGTGGTCGGCGCCGTCGTGCGCGAGCTGGCGAATTTTTTGGCGGACTTCCCAGGGGCTGTTGGCCTGGCCGTAGCGGAGATCCCAGGGGAGAGTGATGTCGGGGGCGAAGCCTGTCATGGCGCCGGCGCCGCCGGAGATGGTGACGTAAGCACCGGCGACGAACATTCGTGGGCCGGGGATGTAGCCTTTGGCGATGGCGTCGCGCAGGGCGATGTCGTTGAGCGCGCGGTAGACGCCGACGTCGCGGACGGTGGTGAAGCCGGATTCGAGGAAGACGCGCGCATTGGGGACGGACTCGAGTGCCATTTCAGCGGCGGTGTGCATGAGCTGGTAGCGCGGATCGATGTTGCCGGAGTGGGAGCCGTCGGCGAGATGGGTGTGGCAGTCGATGAGGCCGGGGAAGACGGTGGATTTAGAGAGGTCGATGGTTTTTGCGTTGGGTGGGATTTCCGGATTTGCGCCGACGGAGGCGATGGTGCCGTCTTCGCGGATGAGGATGATTTGATTGGTGAGGAGACGGGAGTGGGCGACGTCGATGAGTTTGCCGGCGCGGATGGCGGTGGAGATGGGAGGGGGCGATGGTGGTTGTTGCGCGAAGGTTGCGATTGGGATGAGAAGGACAGTGAGAGAGAGGAAGAGTTTGCGCATGGTGCGCGGATTTTAGCGAGATGGCGGGCGGTTGGGAAGTTGTGGCGAAGAAAAACGGGAGGCGAACGGAGAGAGCGCGTCAAGACGCGTTGAAGGCGGGGCGAGCCCCGCCCCTACAAGGCGTGTGTTTGGTTGCGTGATGCGACTAGAGCATTTGGCGGAGGACGTACTGCAAGATGCCGCCGTGTTTGTAGTAGTTGACTTCTTCGGGGGTGTCAACGCGGGCGACGACGGTGAATTTCTTTTCGGTGCCGTCGGGGGATTTGGCGCTGACCTGGATGTCTTTGCGCGGCGTTAGCGTGGCGACGCCGTCGATGTGGAAGATTTCGTGACCGGTGAGACCGTGGGTTTCGCGGTTCTCGCCCTGCTTGAATTCGAGCGGGAGAACGCCCATGCCGATGAGGTTGCTGCGGTGAATGCGTTCGTAGCTTTCAGCGATGACGGCGCGGGCTCCGAGGAGGCGCGTGCCTTTGGCGGCCCAGTCACGTGATGAACCGGAGCCGTATTCTTTTCCGGCGATGACGACGAGCGGAATTCCGCCTTCGCGATATTTTACGGCGGCGTCGTAGATCGACATTTTTTCGTCGCCGGGTTGGAAGAGCGTCCAGCCGCCTTCGGTGCCGGGCGCGAGTTGATTGCGCAGGCGGATGTTGGCGAAGGTGCCGCGCACCATGACTTCGTGATTGCCGCGGCGCGCGCCGTAGGAGTTGAACTCGTGGGGCTTGACGCCGTTGGCGACGAGATATTTTCCGGCGGGCGAATCGACGGGGATCGAGCCGGCGGGGCTGATGTGATCGGTGGTGACGCTATCGCCGAGCACGGCGAGCACGCGCGCGTCGCGAATGTCGGCGAGCGGGGCGGGCTGCTTGGGCATGTTTTCGAAATAGGGCGGCAGCTTGATGTACGTCGACTTCGGATCCCAGGCGTAGAGATCGCCTTCGGGGACTTTCATCGATTTCCAGTGTGCGTCGCCTTCGAAGACTTCGCCGTACTGTTTCAGATATTGGTTGGTGGTGACGGCTTTGCGGACCGTCGATTCGATTTCCTGCGGCGTCGGCCAGATGTCTTTCAGGTAGACCGGCTTGCCGTCGGAGCCGTTGGCGAGCGGTTCGGTGGTGAGGTCGAGGTCCATGCGGCCGGCGAGCGCGTAGGCGACGACGAGGGGTGGTGACGCCAGATAGTTGGCGCGGACGAGCGGGTGGATACGGCCTTCGAAATTGCGATTGCCGCTGAGGACGGCGACGGCGACGAGATTATTTTCCTTGATGGCTGCGCCGATGGCGTCGGGAAGCGGGCCGCTGTTGCCGATGCAGGTGGTGCAACCGTAGCCGACGAGATTGAATTTCAATTTATCGAGGAAGACGTTGAGGCCGCTGGCGGCGAGATAGTCGGTGACGACTTTGGAGCCGGGAGCGAGGCTGGTTTTTACCCAGGGCTTGATTTGCAGGCCGCGCTCGACGGCTTTTTTCGCGAGGAGGCCGGCGCCGAGCATGAGCGATGGATTCGAAGTGTTGGTGCAACTGGTGATGGCGGCGATGACGACAGAGCCGCTGCTCAGATCGAACGAGTCGCCGTTGTTTTTCACCGACGCGTGCTTGGACGGGGTGTCGCCGACAACTTTGGTGAAGCTTGATTTCGCGTTCTTTAGTGCGACGCGATCCTGCGGGCGCTTGGGTCCGGCGACGGTTGGCTCGACACTGGCGAGATCGAGTTCGAGTTTGTCGCTGAACGCGGGATCGGGCGTTGCGTCGGTGCGGAAGAGCGACTGCTCCTTGCAATACGCTTCGACGAGAGCAATCTGCTCGTGCGAGCGACCTGTGAATTGAAGGTATGCAATCGTCTCGGCATCGACGGGGAAGAAGCCCATGGTCGCGCCGTATTCGGGCGCCATGTTGGCGATGGTGGCGCGGTCGGGAACGCTGAGGCTCGAAAGGCCGGTGCCGTAGAACTCGACAAATTTGCCGACGACGCCTTTTTTGCGCAGCATCTCGGTGACGGTGAGAACGAGATCGGTCGCCGTGATCCCTTCATTGATCCGGCCGGTGAGCTTGAAACCCACGACCTCGGGGATGAGCATGGTGATCGGCTGGCCGAGCATCGCCGCTTCCGCCTCGATGCCGCCGACGCCCCAGCCGAGCACCGAGAGTCCGTTGATCATCGTCGTATGGCTGTCGGTGCCGACCAGCGTATCGGGATAGGCGATGGTCTTGCCGCCTTCGTCGGTCGTCCACACAACCTGCGCGAGATATTCGAGATTGACCTGATGGCAGATGCCGGTGTCCGGCGGAATAAGACGGAAATTATCAAAGGCAGTCTGGCCCCAGCGCAAGAACGCGTAGCGCTCGACGTTGCGCTCGAACTCGATTTC
>DATAMU010000089.1:0-4541 GCA_036266605.1 Candidatus Acidiferrum sp.
CGTGGAGCGATTTTTAAAAGAAACGCTTTGGTAGCCGTGTGAATCTCAGTTCGAAATTGATTGGAACGTCGTAGCAATTCAAAGAGGTCGCCAGCAAAATGCGCATCCGCGAAATCACCCTACGCGAAGTTGGAATGAAGCTGATCGCCCCCTTCGAGATCAGCAGCGGAGTCAGCTACCACCGCCGTATCCTGCTCCTTGAAGTAAACGTTGACGGTGTCATCGGCTGGGGCGAGTGCGTCGCTGGTGAAAACCCGAACTACAGCCCAGAGACCGTCGAGACCGCGTGGCACATCCTACGCGATCACCTCTGGCCGCTAATCAAAGACAAAGACTTCGCCACCGGCGCCGATGTCTATGACATGCTCGAACTCGTCCGTGGCCACAACATGGCGAAAGGTGGCCTCGAAGCTGCCGTCTGGGACGCCGAGGCCAAGCAAAAGGGAATCCCCCTCTGGAAACTCCTGGGCGGTTCGCGCACCGAAATCGCCTCCGGCGTTTCGATAGGCATTAAAGATTCGCTCGATACGCTCGCGGCGACCGTGAAAAAGGAGCTCGACGCCGGCTACCAGCGCATCAAGATCAAAGTGAAGCCCGGCAAAGACCTCGAGCAGGTCAATCGGTTGCGCCAGGACTTCCCCAAAATCAAGCTAACGGTGGACGCGAACTCCGCGTACACGCTTAACGACTGGGAGCTTCTCAAGCAACTCGACGCCTTTTACCTGATGATGATCGAGCAGCCGCTCGGCTGGGATGACCTTTACAGTCACGCCGAGTTGCAAAAGAAGCTGAACACGCCGATCTGCCTCGACGAGTGCATCCACGACCTAGAGCACGCGCGCGCCGCCATCGCGCTCGGCGCCTGCAAAATCATAAACATCAAGCTCGGACGCGTCGGCGGCCACACGATGGTGCGCCGCATTCACGATCTCTGTGAAAAGGGCGGCATCCCGGTCTGGTGCGGCGGCATGTTGGAGTCTGGCATCGGCCGCGCGCACAACATCGCGCTCTCGACGCTCTCAAACTTCACGCTGCCCGGCGATGTCTCTGCCAGCAAACGTTACTGGGTCGAAGACATCATCGAGCCCGAAGTCATCGTCTCAAGCCGCGGCACGATCACTGTGCCCACCGCACCCGGCATCGGCTACAACGTCAAGACCGACCTCATCGACAAGCTCACCACTCGCACGGAAAAATTGGTCTGATCGTGCAGACACTGTGAACGAAACTCCGGACCATTCCAGCGGCCCGGGCCGCGCCACCATCGCGCTCGCGGTTCTCACAGTTGTCACGCTGTGGGCTCTCAATTTCATCGCCGGCAAAATCGCACTTCGCACTCTGCCTTCGGCGGCCGTTGCCTCGTTCCGCGTCTTCCTCAGCGGACTCGCGATGCTTCCCGCTTACCTCATCTGCTCGCGAACTGCAGCGTTTGCCGACGCGCTTCAAACGCGCGCCCGCGGCTTCCATGCGCGCGATCTCTGGACGTTTTTCTATCTCGGCTTCTTCGGCGTCGTCATCAACCAGATGTGCTTCGCGATCGGCCTCAATCACACGTCGGTGAGTCATGGAGCGGTGATCATCGGCATGGCGCCCGTGTATACGTTGGTGCTTGCGGTGATTTTTCGTATAGAGAAAGCGACGATGCGCAAGCTCTTCGGCATCGCGTTGGCGTTCGCGGGTATCGCGGTCCTCGCTGCTGAGAAGGGTACGACGAACCATTCAGCTTCGGTCAAAGGCGACGCCATCATGATGGCCGGCGCAATCGGCTTTGCCGTGTACAGCGTGCTCGGCAAACGCGTCGCCGCGCGATACGACGCATTAACCATGACCGCATTCAATCACTTCACTGGCGCGGTTGTTGTGCTTCCCGTGGTGCTCTATCAAGTTCACTTCTTGCTCGCAGCTGAGCGCTGGCGCCACATCCCTTGGCAAAGCTGGATGGCCGTCCTCTATATGGCGGTGTTCAGCTCCGCCGTAGCCTACGTTCTCTACTTCTGGCTTTTGAAATATCTGCACGCGTCTCAGCTCGCCGCGTTTACCTACCTGTTGCCTGTCATCGCCACCCCTATGGGTATCGTCTGGCTCGGCGAACGCGGCACCTGGCTTGAGCTTGTCGGCGGCGCTCTCGCGTTATTCGGCGTGTACTGGATTCAACCGCCGCGCGAAACGTGAGCGCTCGCCTGTGCTAACGTAGCGGGCGCGTCGTACGCATCGTAGGGGCACGGCACCGCCGTGCCCGTCTTGCTTGAACCACATGAAGAGCAGGGAATTCAATTCACCCTAGGAGTCGTCCCGTGCCGAACCTACCTCTTCGCCAAGGCGGTCCTGCTGCGCGCATCGCGGTGCTTCCGGGCGACGGCATCGGCAAGGAAGTCACGCCGGAGTCGGTGAAGGTGCTCAAGGCCGTCGCAGCTTCAACCGGTCGCAAGATCGAGTTCATCGACCTCGACTGGGGTGCCGACAAATATCTAAAGGAAAATGTCTCGCTGCCCGAAGGCGCCGTCGAAATGCTCCGCGACGAGTTCGACGCCATCCTGTTCGGAGCGCTGGGCGACCCTCGCGTCCCTTCCAATCAACATGCCGCAGATATTCTGCTCGGCCTCAGATTTAAACTAGACCTTTACGTCAATGCGCGCCCAGTTGAACTAATACATGAACGCATGACCCCGCTGCGCAACCGCACTGAAAAAGACATCAATCTCATGGTCTTCCGCGAAAACACCGAAGGCCTTTACGTCGGTGTCGGCGGATTCTTTAAGAAGGGCACTGCAGACGAAATCGCCGTCCAGGAAGACGTGAACTCCCGCAAAGGCGTCGAGCGCATCATCCGCCACGCATTCGAGTACGCGACCGCTCGCAACCTCAAGCGCGTCTGCATGAGCGACAAGCACAACGCGATGAATTTCGCCCACGATCTCTGGCAGCGCGTCTTCAAGGAAGTCCGCAAGGAGTATCCCGCGATCGACTCGCGCCACCTCTTCATCGACACTCTGGCGATGGAACTCGTTCGCGATCCGTCCCAGTTCGACGTGATCGTGACTTGCAACCTCTTTGGCGACATTATTAGCGATCTAGGTGCTCAATTGATTGGTGGGCTTGGGTTAGCGCCGTCGGGAAACATCCACCCAGGAAAGACTTCGCTGTTTGAGCCTGTCCACGGGTCGGCGCCAAACATCGCCCGAAAGGGCATCGCCAACCCACTAGGCTCCGTCTTGACGTCCGCGATGATACTCGAATTCCTCGGCTGGCAGCCCGAGGCCGAACGTGTTCGCAAGGCGGTGAAGTCCGCCTTCATGAAAAACATCCTGACGCCAGATCTCGGCGGCGACAAGAAAACAGTCGAAGTCGGAGACTGGCTCGCCGCAGAGGTTTAGTTCGAGTTCGCAGGTGATGGCGGCTACTCACTCCAGAATTTAAAGTAAAGCTGGATGCATTCGTAGAGGCACGGCACCGAGTGCCCGACTTCCTGATCCAACCACATCTCAACTAATAATTCATTTGTCGACGGGCGACATTTGTGATCAACATCCCCATCAAGAATCCGCCTACATGCGCCCACCACGCAACGCCACCTGAAGCAGCAGCAACGCTGAGTGACGAAAGCCCCGACGCGAATTGCAGCACGAACCAAAGCACCAAAATCACGACCGCCGGTATCGGCACAAGAAAGATGAATACCAGGGTCAGAATCTGCGCTCGTGGATAGAGCAGCAGATACGCTCCCATCACTCCCGAGATCGCCCCGCTCGCGCCAATGGAAGGCAGCATCGAGTGCCAGTTAAAGAAGATGTGCAGGAATCCCGCCGCTACTCCGCAGAACAAGTAAAAGAAGAGATAGGTGACGTGGCCATAAAAGTCTTCGACGTTGTCGCCAAAGATCCAAAGAAACAGCATATTTCCCAGCAGATGAGCGATCCCTCCGTGCAGGAACATGCTCGTCAACACGGGCAGCAGCGCAGTCTCCCAGTGTCCGTGCCCGCCCAGAACGGCAGGGAAGCGCGCTGGCACCGTGGCGTTCGCGAGTACGAACGCCTTAAATACGCGCGGCGACAGCGTCACCTGATAAATGAAGACGCAAACATTGATCAGGATCAGCGCCGTGTTCACGTACGGATAGTTGCGGCGCGGATTCAGATCCTTCAGAGGAATGAACATGAGGGGTCAGCCCGCAGCCTACCGGAATCCGTCGAAATTGCAACTCAACGAAATCGCGTTGACTCCCGTGCCCTAATTAGCGGCGCAATTCGACCGAAACATTCGCGTCCGATAATTTTACGGGCCGACGCGGCAAGTTAACAGAATCCAAGATTCCATTAACTTGCTCAAACCGGTCGTAATCCGGCAAGTTTTGACGATTCCAGGACGCAGCGAAAGCGCGCAGCATGAGGTTGGCGTGTGGACGAAAACAACAAGTACAACTTGAAGTTTTTCCCAATCCAGACACCGTCAACCAAAATGCTCAAGGCGATCTAGTTAAACTATTACAAGAGGTCGGCAGCGAATCCCCGGTGGGAAACGGTCGAGCGGCGAATTGAAAATTG
>DATAMU010000090.1:0-1564 GCA_036266605.1 Candidatus Acidiferrum sp.
TGTCGGGACCATCGCCGACCAGGAGCAACTTCACGGACGGAAATTCGGCGCGCACGGTTGCGAGCGCGCGAATGAGCGCGTCCTGTCCCTTATCTGGAAGCAGAACGCCGACGCAGCCGATGAGCGGAGACTCGTCGGTGATGCCAAAGCGCATGCGGGCGGCGTGACGAATTTGCGGCGAAGGAAGGCGCGAAACTTCGACACCCTCGTAGACGACGGTCATTTGTTCCTGCGGGATGCCGGAGTTGGCAAGAATTCCGGCGACCCATTCGGAAATCGGCAGGATGCGAGCGGCGGCGCGATAACGCGAGCGCGCGAAATTGTCTTCTTTGAGCGGGAAGCCGACGCGGCGCGAAACGACAAGCGGAACGCTGCGATGCGCGTGCGCCAACCAAGCTGACGTTACAGCGTGCGCTTCGTTGGCGTGAACGAGAGCAAATTTCCGATCGTCGGAGTGAAGTTCGGGATTGGGGCTGTTGGAGCGAAGAAGTTCAGCGATTTTCAGCGCGGCAGAGAAGCGCGTCGTGCGTCGCGAAACATAGTGCACTGTGACGCCGCGAGCAGCAGCGCGTTCACCGAGCGCGGAGCCTTCCTGCGTCAAGAGTTCGGCGATGTGATGCCGTGCGTTGAAGCCTTCGAGCATCAACAGCGCCTGATTTTGTCCTCCGCGCCATTCCGTGTCCAAATCGACGATCAAAATTTTCACGAACGAACGGTCCCCGAGCGACGATGAGATGCGATTAACTTACCCAGCTTCGCATATTTTAGACGCACGGTGCGCGCAGCCATTTGCGCGATGAGTGCTCCACGGTAACCATCGAGAAAACCGCCGCGGATGATGAAACTGCGAAACCAACTCCACGGTGTGGCGACGAGAAGCGCGCCGCGCCAACGCCGGCGGCCTTCGGAAAACATGCGCTGCGCGGAGAGCGTGGAATATTTTTCGACGTTCGTTTGATGCTCGTCGAAGGAGCGGACCGTGTAGTGGAGCAGATCGCCGGTGAGCCGACCGGGCTCGCCTGAGAATTGCAGTGACTCGTGAATGATGCCGGCGAATTTCGCGGCGCTTCGGCGATACAGGCGGCGCTGGAAATCGGGATACCAGCCGGAGTGTTTGATCCATGCGCCCAGATACCAGGTGCGGCGCGAGACTTCGTAAACGTCGTGATCCGCCTTGCGTTTTTTCCATTCGAGAAGCGCGAGGTGGAGATTGCTGCTGAGTTCCTCGTCGGCGTCCATCGAAAAAATCCAGTCGTTGGTGGCCGTTTCGGCTGCGAAGTTTTTCTGCTCGCCGTAGTTGGTCCAGTCGTGGACGACAAAGTTCGCGCCGTATTCGCGGGCGATTTCTTCAGTGCTATCGGAACTGCCGGAATCGATGACGACGATTTCGTCGGCGACATCGGCAAGAGAGGCGAGTGCGCGGGCGAGATTTGCTTCTTCGTTGAGCGTGATGATGCAGGCGGAGATGCGATTCATCGGCGAGTGCGGTGGATACAGCGAAGTCGAGTCAGTATCTCATAGTCAATCGTGGAGAACGTCATGCGATCAACTGCGCATCGGCAAC
>DATAMU010000091.1:0-1592 GCA_036266605.1 Candidatus Acidiferrum sp.
GGCCGAACATGCTACGCTATCACGGGCAGGCGCGGATTCTAGGGCGCATTACCTCGCCGCGTCAACGAAATACTCCGGCTTGTCGTTCCTCGCGTCCTCCTCACATATTCCGCGCACGATTTTCGTTCTAAATTGTTGTCACTAATGTAGTTAATAAAAGTATTAATGAAGATTTTCGTTATCGGGAGTGGCGCGCGAGAGCATGCGTTTGCGTGGAAGTTGTCCCGCGAGCATGGTGCGGGCTCGATCATTTGTGCACCGGGCAACCCCGGAATCGCGGAGATCGCACACTGTTTTCCTGCCGATCCCGCCAACCCGGACACGCTGCTCGCGATTGCGAAACGAGAGCAGGTCGATCTCACTGTTGTTGGCCCTGAAGTTCCGCTGAGCCGCGGTGTCGTCGATGTGTTTACCGCGGAACGCCAAACGATCGTCGGTCCTACCGCAGCAGCGGCCGCGCTCGAATCGAGCAAGGCGTTTGCGAAAGACTTCATGGCGCGCCAGAACGTTCCCACCGCGCGCTTTCGGATTTGTGATTCGGCCGATGTTGCACTGCGTGCGATCGCACGCGGCGAATTCGGTTATCCGCTGGTGATCAAGGCTGACGGTCTGGCGGCAGGTAAAGGCGTTTCGATCGCCGACGATCGTGCTGCGGCAGAAGCTGTCATTCGCGACGTGATGGTGAGCCGCAAGTTCGGCGCGTCAGGTGAACGTGTCGTGCTCGAGGAATTTCTTTCCGGACAGGAGGCGTCGTACTTCGTCCTCGCTCATGGCGTGTCGTTCATGCCGCTGTCCTCTGCGCAGGATCACAAACGGATTCTTGACGACGATCGCGGGCCCAACACGGGTGGCATGGGCGCTTTCGCGCCGAGTCCTTTGATCACAGCGGACGTCGAGCGGCGCGTCATCGAGACAATCGTCGAACCCGTGCTCGATGGAATGGTTCGCGAAGGATATCCGTATCGCGGATTCCTCTACGTAGGGTTGATGCTGACCGACGAGGGGCCGAAGGTCGTCGAGTTCAATGTTCGCTTCGGTGACCCCGAAGCTCAGGTGATTCTGCCGATGCTCGACGAGGATCTCTCCTCATTGCTGATGTGTGCGGCTAATGGGGCGCTTCCCTCGCGGCACGCGCGGTTCAGCAACCACGTCCACGTCGGCGTCGTGCTTGCGGCAGGCGGGTATCCGGAACATGTCGAAACGGGGAAAATCATTTCCGGCATCGAAGCTGCGCGTGCCGTGCCGAGCGCCGTCGTTTTCCACGCTGGTACCGGTCGACAAAATGGAGACCTGGTGACCGCGGGCGGCCGGGTGCTGACCGTTGTTGGCGCGGGCGGCACATATCGAGAAGGGATCGATACGGCATACGACGCAGCGTCAAGGATCAGCTTCGAAGGGATGCAATATCGCCACGATATCGGCCGCAAAGCGTTGATTGTCGTGAATCCTCAGGCATGAAGCCGTGAAGTACGCAATCGTCACATTCGGCTGCCGCGTGAATCAGGCAGATTCATTCACAATCGAAGAGGAGTTGCGTCGGCGCGGCGACGTCACCGCCGCTCCTGAACATGCCGATCTCGTTGTCGTCAACA
>DATAMU010000092.1:0-1840 GCA_036266605.1 Candidatus Acidiferrum sp.
ACGGGTGAAGAGTCTCTCCTTTTTTCTAGTGTTGGCGATATTTGTCGGCGGGCTGATTTTTGTGGCGACGCACAAGCGTCCGGAAAAGGCCGTGGTGCGGAAAGCACCGACCGGACCGGCGGCGGAGCTGGTGTTGCTCAACGGCAAGATTTTGACGGTCGATCCGCATGACTCGGTTGTTGAAGCGGCGGCGATTGGTTTCGACGGAAGATTCATGGCGATCGGTTCGAACGCCGAAGTTCGCGGCTGGATGGATGCGCACACGAAAGTCATCGATTTGCACGGGCGAACGGCGACACCTGGCCTGATCGACAGCCACGGGCATTACGCGGATGGCGGGATCAACGAACTGTTCACGGTGAATCTGAGCGAGGCGACGAGCGTTAGCGAGATCGTCGAGAAAATCGCGGAGCGCGCGAAGACGGCTAAGCCTGGCGAGTGGATTCAAGGCACGGGCTGGGATGAGAGCAAACTCAAAGAGCTGCGCTATGTGTATGCGGCGGATTTGGATAAAGCGGCGCCGAAAAATCCGGTGTGGCTGCTGCACACGACGGGACATTACGGGACGGCGAACAGCGCGGCGCTGAAGCTGGCGCACATCACGCGCAAGACGCGCAATCCAAAAGCCGGAACCATCGATCGCGACGCCTCGGGGAATCCGAGCGGAGTGCTCAAAGAAGACGCGATGAATGCGGTCATGGCGCTGATTCCGCCGGTGACGCCCGACCAGGAACACGACGCGATTTTGCACATCATCGACGCGCTGCATTCGGAAGGCATGACCGCGATCAAGGAAGGCGACATCCAGCCGCACACGTGGGACGCGTACAAGCGCGTGCTCGACGAAAATAAATTGAAGGTGCGCGTGTTTGTGTTGTGGGACGTCGGCAAGACTCTGGACTCAGGCCGCGCTACGTTGGCGCGAATCAAGGCGCTGCCGTTGCCGCCGCGCGCTTTGGGCGACTCGTTACTGCTTTCGGGCGGCGGAAAACTTTATATGGACGGCAGCGGCGGCGGTCGGACCGCGTGGCTTTACGACGACTGGCACACGAAATCGAAGGAGATCGACAAGGGCAACAAAGGCTACCCCGCGATCGATGTGGAAACGTACAAACAATTGGTGCGGATGTATCACCAGGCGGGAGTGCACGTCGGCACGCACGCGGTTGGCGATCGCGCGATCGACACGGTGGTGGATACCTACGCGGAAGTGTTGAAAGAGACGCCGACGCATGGGCTGCGGCACAGCATCATTCACGCGAACATCCCGACCGATCACGCGATGGAGACGATGGCGATGCTGCAGAAGCAGTACGACGCCGGTTATCCGGAGTTGCAGGCGGTTTTTATGTGGTGGATCGGTGATACGTACGCGGGGACGTTTGGACCGGAGCGAGCGGCGAGGCTGATTCCGCTGAAGACGATGGTGGCACGGGGAATCGTGTTTGGCGGCGGGTCGGACTATTTTGTGGCGCCGTTCGCGGCACGATATGGGATTTGGGCTTCGATGGCGCGCGAGACGCTGAAGGGCGTGTACGGAGCGCATCCGTTTGGCACGGCAGAGGCGGTCGATGCGCGGATCGCGCTGCGATCGTATACGGAGTGGGCGGCGCATCAATTATTTTTGGATGGCACGGTGGGATCGATTGAGCTGGGGAAAGAAGCAGACATTGCGGTGTGGGATCGGGACTTTTACACGGCGCCGACGGCAGATTTGAAGAATGCAAAGTGCGAGATGACGTTATTCAGGGGCGAGATTGTGTTTCAGGCAGGCGGATCGCCGGTGACGGTGAGCGATCCCGCGCAGAGCCTCGCAGGTAAACAGTGAACCGATGACAGC
>DATAMU010000093.1:0-1692 GCA_036266605.1 Candidatus Acidiferrum sp.
CCGGTATCGGGGTAATAGCCGATTTCGTATGTGCGTCGCGAGTCGGCGAGCGTGCGTTGGATCGCGCCTTTGAAATCGTTAGTGTTGAAAAACGCGCGGCCGCCGGTCTCTTTGGCGAGATTCAGCATGGTGTTCTGTTCGTTCTGCCCTGCGCCGAGATTCATCGCAGGTCGGCCGGCGCTGAATGGGTGCGCGCTGCCGGCGTCGAATTCTTCGTTGGTGAGAATTCCGCGAGCATCGACCGGATAGATAGCAAGGTTGGATTGATTCAAGGCTCGCGTTACGCGATTGAGTTGCGGCGTAAAATTTTGCGATTTGCTATCGACGGGCGAAGTGTCGCTACTGTCGAGCAGAATCGAACTCGGAAAAGCGCCCGAAACCCAGATGAGGCTTTTGCGGCCAGGAATGTCGGCCACGTGATTTGCGATGGCTTCGATCGCCTGTACCGTGATCTGCACGCGATTCACGTCCGCAATGTCGGCGTTTTTGGAAACCATATCGTTCATCAGGCCCGCCAAGTGGTTGGCGCCGCGGAGGTCTTTGAGGCCGGTGTCGGCTGCGGTGAATGTGGTACGTGTGCCGTTCGCCTTCAGAATGGACGGCGACTGTTGCACGCGGTCGATCGCTTGCAAGAGTGAATTCGAGTCCTGCGTGAATTCATTGATGACGACAAGCTGCGTTGTCAGTAGATAAATCGCAACGTGGTCTTGCGGCTGCAATTGGCGGAGGAAGGCGAGCACTTGTTTTCTGGCGTAGGCCTGATCGGAAAACGAAGTATTCAGCGCATCGAGAAGAATTACGGCGACGCTGCCGGGTCTTTCGTCGGCGTGGCGAAACCGATTGCCGAAGACATTTGGCGGCGGATCGTTTTTCGCATCGGCGGATTCGCTGTCGGGAGGCAAGTCGTTGGCTGCATTGATTGTCGGAGATGAATCGGACTCGCTCGCGAACAGCGTGATGTTTTGCGGCTTGCCGTTGTCGAGCAGCGTGAAATCTTCGCGCTTCAAGCCTTCGATCGGCTCGCCTTTTTTGTCCAAGGCGATGACGTTGAGTTGCACGAGGCGCGTCTCGGCGCGCAGCACAACTTGGGGATTTGTCTTTGTCGATTGAGACGGCGAAGCGGAAGGCGAGCTGCCAGACGGTTGCTGGGCCCGCGCAAAACTCGCGAGTAACAACGCAACGATAAATGTCGAGAATTTCCGTTGAAGTACCACTCGCATTTGGAAGTTTAGACTCATCGGTTGACAGGTTGTTAGCGCCCGACAGCATTTTGACAACATTCGTCAGCAGAACGTTGCCGGTCGAACTAGCGGAGTCCCTACATGTCTCTTTTTGTCCGTTTCATGTCGGTTTCGCGTCTGCTTTGGCGTCTCGCACGATAGGCGCCTACCCAGCGCGGCCTCGTGTCGTGACCACGATGCACTCACGGCAAACTATTCGGGTGCAGGCAGATTGGAAGCGTGGATGTGGACGATTTTCCAGTTGCCATCGATTTTTTGGAAAATGAGGCTGCGGCGGCCGATGATACCCGGGTCCGCGAGATGAAACGTCACCAATGCAACGTCCGGAGTCAGTCGTTCGATCCTCACGTCTTGCGAATTCAGTTTCATGTATGGCGCCGAGGTGCGACCGGAATTCCTTTTGATGCGGTTAAACACGCCGTGCCAGGCATTGTCGAATTCGATCGGAGAA
>DATAMU010000094.1:0-1561 GCA_036266605.1 Candidatus Acidiferrum sp.
GTAGCCGGAGCTGTCTTCGGCGACAGCGCCGATGTAGATCTCGTGGGCGCCAACGGCTTCGGCCCAGCTTACGGCAACGCTGAGGAAGTGGGCGTTGCGGAAGGGGACGTAGGTGACGGGGATTTCGCTGGCATTTGGCGATGCGACGCCCGTGGAAGAAGTGTGGAGCTGATTTTCGGGGACGGCGATGCTTTGGTCGGTGAGGGCGGAACCGCCGATGGCGCGGAAGTGGTCGAGCTGGACGATGAGGCGGCGGTCGGAGGGGATGGAGTAGAAGTCGGCGATTTCGGTGAAGGCGCGGCGCTCGCGGGATTGGGTGCGCTGCCCGTAGCCAGCGTGGAGGAGGGCGACACGGCCTTTTCCGTGGCGGGCGATTGCTTCGGCGACGCTGACGCAGGAGTCCATACCGCCGCTGAGGAGGATGATGGCCGAGGGGTTGGAGGTGGGTGATAGCATCGGATTCTCAATTATAGCGCGCGGTGCGCGATCGCGCTGGGTATCGCCGACGCGCTCAAGTACATGCGATCTTGCGGACTTGGGGCGCAGCGTGCTGCGCCCCTACACGGAGCGGCGGAGCGAATGGTCCGCGACGATGCCAACGATGAGTTCGCGACACTAGACGCCGCGGGTGGAGGGGTGCCAGACGAATTTGTGCAGTTGGAGGCCGAGGCGGACGGAGAGGTCGTCGGCGAGAATCCACTCGACAAGCTGTTTTGGCTCGAGGCCCTTCCACTTCCCTTCGGGGTCGTCGAAGACGGGCGAGAAAATCACTTCGCGGACGCGATCGTCGAGATGATGCTTCTTCACAAACTCGCGCGCGAATTCATAGTCGTTGCGCGACGAGATGACGAATTTCACTTCGTCGTTGTGGCTGAGGGCGTCGAGATTGCGATATTCAAACGTGTTCGGCGCGCCGGAGTCGGGGCACTTTACATCGACGATCTTGATGACGTGCTCGGGCAGCTTGCCGATGAAGCGCTCTCCGCTGGTTTCGATCATCACGGTGTAGCCGTCGTCGAGCAGCGTTTGCGCCAGCGCGTAGACGCCTTCTTGCAGGAGCGGCTCTCCGCCAGTGATTTCCACTAAATGTATCGGCGCTTGAGAGCCGTGCTGGCCGTCGCCGCGGCCGGCGAGTTCATCGACCTGATGACAGATGTCGTCTACTTTGGTGCGCTTGCCGCCGTGAAATGCGTACGCGGTGTCGCACCAGGTGCAGCGCAGGTTGCATCCGGTGAGACGCACAAAAACGCAGGGCAGGCCCGCACGCGTGCCCTCACCTTGAATCGACTTGAAGATCTCTGTGATGAAGACCGCTTGCGATTCGATCGTTCTTCTATTTCTGGGGACGAGAGGTCTTGGCACTTTTCCTTACCATCCACAACGCGACGCCCGCAAACAGCGCCATCGCTACTAATAAACGCCCATAACCCGGAGCTAGCCCTACCGTGCGAAAAATCAAAATGTAACCAACGGCCACGAGAACGACCGGAACCATGATGATGTAAATCGCGCGGTTCATTTCGTGCCGGTATTGCGCCGATTTTCGTTCTGGTTACCCGGG
>DATAMU010000095.1:0-1985 GCA_036266605.1 Candidatus Acidiferrum sp.
CACGGAGCAAGTCAAAGGTGGAATGGGTTACATGTCGGCGAACGATCCGCGCGTCGCGTTCGGCCTCGGCAAGCGCGCGAAGATCGATTCGCTCGAAATTACTTGGCCGAGCGGGCAAATCGAAAAGCTCACAAATGTTCCGATCGACAGCATCATCGCGGTGAAAGAAGGCGCGGGTATCGTGCCGCATCCGTTTCCACAATTTTCGTCGAAGGCCGACGCAACAAAGAAGGCGGCCACTCAGTAATGGAAAACTTTCCACGGCGCAAATTTCTCGGCACGTCGCTGGTCGCGCTCGGAGGAGGCTTGCTTGAAGCGCTTGCGACCCCGCTGTGGAAGTGGAATCGCTCGCTGATTTTGGAAGCGGCCCAAGCACCAAAGAAAGCTGCGACGAGCGTGCGTTCGGCTGCGTCGGCTGTAAGCGGCTCAGGCGGCGTGCAATTCATCGACGTCGCGAAAGAAGCCGGCCTCAACACCATGAACGTTTGGGGCGGAATCGACCGCAAGCGCTACATCATCGAAGCAAAAGGCAGCGGCCTCGCGTTTTTCGACTACGACAACGACGGCTGGCTCGACATTTATTTAACGAACGGCACCCGTTTCAACGCGAATTGGAAACCGGGCGAAGAGCCGACATCGCATCTCTACAAAAATAATCGTGACGGAACTTTCACCGACGTCAGCGCCAAATCCGGACTTGCACGCACCGGCTGGCAAACCGGCGTTTGTGTCGGCGATTACGACAACGACGGCTGGGACGATCTGTTCTGCTGCTTCTGGGGCCAAAATATTTTGTTTCACAACAACGGCGACGGCACATTTGCCGACGTGACGAAAAAGGCCGGACTGTATCGCGAGGAAACGCGCTGGGGCTCGGGCTGCACCTGGCTCGACTACGATCGCGACAGCCATCTCGATCTTTTTGTCTGCAATTACATCAAGCTCGACCCCGACCAAACTCCGCTCAAAACAGGCGAGCCCGCGGTGTGCCAGTGGAAAGGCATCCCGACGATGTGCGGCCCGCGCGGTTTGCCTGGCGACACGAACATCCTCTATCACAACAACGGTGACGGTACTTTTTCGGACGTCACGGAAAAAGCCGGGATTCTAAAACCGGGGCCGCGCTATTCGATCACCGCGGTTTCGTACGATTTCGACAACGACGGCTGGCCCGATATTTATGTCGCCGTCGATTCGCAGCCGAGCATCTTGTTCAAGAACAATCACGACGGCACGTTCAACGATGTCGCAGTAATCGCGGGCGTTGCGTACAGCGAAGACGGGCACGAGCAAGCGGGCATGGGGGTCGGCGTCGCCGATTACGATTGCGACGGCTGGCTCGACATTTTCAAAACGAATTTTGCTGACGACACCTGCAACCTCTATCACAACAGCAAAGACGGCACGTTCAGCGACGTGACGTTCGCGTCGGGTGTCGGCATCAACAATCAGTATGTCGCGTGGGGCTGCGGCTTCGTCGATTACGACAATGACGGCTGGGCCGACATTATTCAGGTGAACGGCCACGTGTATCCGGAAATCGAAGGGCACGATACCGGACAGCAATTCAAAAATCCGCGGCTCGTCTATCGGAATCTAGGGAACGGTCGCTTCAAAGATGTCTCGTCGGAGATGGGCCCGGGGATTTCGGAGAAGTTTTCAAGTCGCGGCGCGGCGTTCGGCGATTACGACAATGACGGCGACATCGACGTGTTGATTTTGAACATGAACGATCTGCCTTCGCTATTGCGCAATGATGGCGGCAACAAGCAGAACTGGATCAAGATCAAGCTGGTCGGCACGAAATGCAATCGCACGGCGATCGGCGCGCGCGTGCGCGTCGTGACGGGAACGCATTCACAGATCGATGAAGTTCACAGCGGCTCGAGCGTGATGTCGCAAGGCGATTTGCGATTGCACTTCGGCGTCGGCAAAGCCCAAATCATCAACGCGATTGAAGTGAAGTGGCCGACCACGCAAAAAAT
>DATAMU010000096.1:0-1577 GCA_036266605.1 Candidatus Acidiferrum sp.
ATGACGCGGCCTGAGACGATAATGCGTTCGCCGATGGGCTCGGCGTGGTGTTGCTTGGTGAGGTCGAAGGCTTTCACGTCGATGAGATCGTTGCTGAAGACGGGGCCGGTTACTTCGGAGATGGTGTGGGGGAGATGAATGAGCGGTTGGGACGGGGCGCGTTTTTGAGAGGAGACGTAGGGAGAGTGGAGGTATTCGGGTTGGGTGCCGGGGTGGTAGCGGCGATACGGGCGATAGGGCATGGAGGTTGAGTTGGGACTCCCGTTATGAGTCGTGGACAGCGGTTTGGTGCGGGTGGGGTTGAATCTAAACCCGCACCCTTTTAAAAGCAAAAGGGTGCGGCACCCTACTGCCGCTCCATAGTTTCCATCGTTCTTATGGTTTTTGCGAAACGGTTCTTTGAATTTGACCGTGAACGTACACGGGGCTAACGTTTGGCGATGAGCGAGTTCCCCTTGAGTGTCGAAGACCCGGCGATTGGATTTCTGCATCAGATTGGGCGGCAGATGGCGGCGGCCGACCCGTTCCACGAAGTCCTGGGAAGAATTGTCGAGTTCGTGTCGGCGGTGGTGAAGTGCGACTCGTGCTTTGTTTATGTGCTGGAGAATAAGCAGCTTATCCTGCGCGCATCGAAGAATCCACATCCTGAAGTGGTGAACCGGTTGAAGCTGCCGGTAGGACAGGGAATCACTGGGTGGGTGGCGGAGCACCGCCAGCCGGTGGCGGTGGCGTCGCATGCGTTTCAGGACCCGCGGTTTCAGTCGTTCAATGAATTGCCGGAAGATCACTACGAAGCATTTCTTTCGGTGCCAATTTTGTGCAGGAAGAAGCTGGTGGGCGTGATCAATTTGCAGCACAAGCAGCCGCACACGCATTCGGAGAGCGAGATTCAACTGATTTCGACGATTGGGTTTTTGGTGGGCGCGGAGGTAGAGCGCGCGCGGCTGGAGGAGGAGAATTCGCAGCTATCGTCGGAACTTGAGTCGCGGAAAATCATTGAGCGCGGGAAGGGCATTTTGCAGCGCGATTTGCGGATCAGTGAGGAAGAAGCTTACCTGATGTTGCAGAAGCAGAGCCGGCAGCGGCGGTTGTCGATGCGGGAAGTGGCGGAAGCGATCATCTTGAGCGAAGAGATCAAGCGCGCGCAGGGGAAGGGGCCGACGGCCTAGTTTTCTGTTTCTTTATTCTCGCGAGACCCGGTTTGTTCCTTCAGGCGGCGATGTAACTCGTCGCGATAGCGTTCGAAAAATTCACGGCTGGCGAGTTCGTGGAGGATTTCTTTGCGATCCTCGGCGGTGAGGTCGCGCGCGGCGAGTTCGGCGCGGGCCTGGCCGATTGCAGCGAGCCACGGCTCGTATTCGGGGCCGAACTGCTGCTCGAGTTCTTTTCTAAGGCGCTGCGAGAGCGCGGGACTCTCGCCCGCAGTTGAGATGGCGATTTGCAGCGAGCCGCGGCGGACGATCGCGGGATAAAAAAAGTCGCACAGGTGCGGGACGTCCACGATATTGCAGAGGACACCGCGTTTTTTCGCTTCGGCGTAAATCTCTTCGTGAACTGCAGTTGAGGACGTGGCCGCG
>DATAMU010000097.1:0-9289 GCA_036266605.1 Candidatus Acidiferrum sp.
GGCGGCACGCCCAAATGCGAAGCTAGTGATCGATTCGTGCGCACAATCCGAAACGACCGGTCGTGCACTACGATGTAATCGCTGATCGCGTCGATATCTTCAACCCACTGCCGTTTCGATCGCTCCAGTTGCGAAAATCGCCTGAAATTCTCCAGAGAAAGCGCCGCATGGCTCGCCAGCGCCAGCAACAAAGGCCGTTCACCCGCCGAATGAGTGCCTTTCCCACGAATCAAACACAGGCAGCCGAGACTCTCTTCATCGCTCGCCGTAATCGGCACAAACGTCACATCCGCAACGTGTCCGTCCTTATTCCCGCCGGCCGTCAGCGATGGATCGAACGAAACCTGCATCGTCTCAACGTCAGCGCGCACTTCACGCCCCATGCGAATCAATGTCGCCTGGTGCGCCGCCAACAACTCAGAAGCGTCCCCGCCTGCCTGATATAAATCCGTCTCGCGCCCGCGAAACACCATGACGCCGCCCCAACTGGCATCCAGCATTCGCGTCGCTCGGCTTGCAAAACGCTCCAAAAAAGCCGGCAAATTCCTCGAATGCGCGGCATCAACCGCCAATTCCATGAGTTCGTCAGCCGCGTGGATGGAAGGACGCGAGGCGGGCGTCTTCACGCGTTTCCGCGCAAGACGAGTCGAGGGTTTGGCCGTTGCTCTAGGCATGTTTGATTGAGACGCGGCACAGGCGTCTCAATTTGATGATTTCCCACGCATCTCTACGCTACGTTCCAATCTCAACTTGAGTCAATTACGGATGAAATCGGGTGTTTCGCACTCGACACTCGCTGTTTTTGCTCTCGCTGGTGAGAAAATCCCCGCCCGCCTGCATCGTCGCGACCGCAAACTTTTCCACGGTCCGTTCAAAAATCCTGCAAAATTCAACAAAATCGCGTCTCAGCGTGAGACCCGGTGGCGCGAATCACAAGTGCGCTGAGACAAACTCCGGAGGGCTCGACTCGCCCAATTGCGTCTGCACATTCCACCTAACTTCACTGTTCATCGTTACTTGCGGTAATTCACGCCGCGCAAAGCAACTCATTTTTCCGCGATACCACGCTGGCCATCGACGTGCCTTTCTTGCGGTGGGGGATTGTCCCAATCATAGGAGGCGTGGTGTCGAAGCGACGGAAGTGGACAACGATCATTCTCGCGAGCGTGGGATTCGCAGGACTACTGGCAGCAACAGGTTTCGCTCAAAGCTCAAGCACCGACGAAGGCAAGCGCAAGGTCAAGACGCGCGTATCGCCGAGCTATCCGGAACTTGCCAAACGGATGAGCGTCGCCGGAAAAGTCAAAATTGAAGTGATTATCGCTCCCGACGGTCACGTCAAGAGCACGCGCGCCATCGGCGGCCATCCGCTGCTTGTGCAGACCTGCACTGACGCAGTCAAAGAATGGAAATTTTTTCCGGCAGCCGAAGAGACGACGCAGGTCGTCGAGTTCGATTTCACCGGCGGCGGCAGCAACTAATCAACAAATGGCTCGCCGCGACGAGACTCGCGTCGGCCTGTAACGCTCACAGGGGCGGCAGTTTTGGGGTGGAGGGTTTTGGAAATGACGATCGGCAAGAAACTTTATATCGGCTTCGGCTCGATCTTGTGCATCTTGATCGGGCTGTTCTTCGTGAACATTATCACCGGCCTGCGCCAGCAATCCGCACGTTCCGACGCTTCGGCCGCACTTCAGAACGTTCGCACCGTTGGTGATGTCCGCTATCAGATCATGGTCAACCGGAACAACCTCAACAACTTTCTGTTGAGTGGCGATCCGCGCGACGAAGAAAAGGTCAACCGCGGTATCGTTGATGTCGCTGACTTGATCAAGCACGGTGAAGCAGCCGCGTCAAACAATGAACTGGTGCACACCGCGTTGATCCAGGTCGAAAGCACGGAAGCGAGCTGGGCCGACAACTTTGCCAAGCCGCTGCTTGCCAAGCGGCATCAAGTCGATTCCGGTGACGCCACCGTCTCCGACCTCCAGATTTTCTACCTTCAAAAGGATCCGACGTCTTGGCTCATGAAGTCCTCGTCCGTCCTGGACCAGGCTGCTTCGCAAATCCAGAAATCGGGCGACGAAACCAGCAAATCCGCAGATGGCGCCAGCAAGCTCAACCTGATCCTCACGACGGGTGGCACTCTGCTCGCCCTCATCTGGGGCTTCGTCGTCGCCTTCTACACCGCAAAATCGATCACCGAGCCGCTGACGCACCTCATCACCGTCGCGCGTGAGATCGGTGATTCCGGCGATCTCGACCAGAACATCGACATTCACCGCAATGACGAAATCGGCGCGCTGGCGACAACATTCAACAACATGGTTGCTTACCTTAAAGAAATGGCCGGCGTTTCCTCCGCTGTTGCCGAAGGCGATCTCGCCATCGAAGTCGTCCCACGTTCGAAGCGCGACACGCTCGGCAACGCCTTCGTCCGCATGCAGCACGGCCTCCAGGACCTGGTCCGCAGCACGCGCGACTCTGCCGGACAAGTCTCCGCCGGATCGAATCAGGTAGCAGGCGCCGCCGACGAATCCGCAAAGGTCAGCGTCCAAGCCTCGTCTGCAATCGAAGAAGTCACCAGCACGATGCACGAGATGAGCATCAACGTGCAAAACGTCGTCAAGAACACCCAAATTCAGGCGTCGAGCGTTGCGGAAACGTCCGCCTCGATCGATCAGATGGTCACATCGATCCAACGCGTCGCCGACACCGCCAAAGTCCTCCTCGATATCGCCAATCGCTCGCGCGAAGAAGTCGTCACAGGTATCGCCACGATGGAAAAGGCGACCGACGGTCTCAATCGCACGAACCACGCGATTCAGTCGTCCGCCGAGATTATCAACGTCCTCGGCCATCGCGCCGACGACATCGGCAAGATTATCGAAGTCATCGACGATCTCGCCGAACAGACCAACTTGCTCGCGTTGAACGCCGCGATCGAAGCGGCCCGCGCCGGCGAACACGGCCTTGGATTCGCAGTTGTGGCCGACGAAGTTCGTAAGCTCGCCGAAAAATCGACGCAATCCACGAAAGAAATCGCCGACCTCATCCAGAGCATCCAGCGCGAAGCGCGCCAGGCCGTCGAAAACATGGAGCGAAGCACCCGCATCGTTGAAGAAGGCCTCAGCCTCGGTAACGATCTTGGTTCTGCGCTGCACAAAATTTCCAACGTCGTCACCGAAGTCTACAAATTCTCTCAGGAAATCGGCGCCGCAACGGCGGAACAGTCTGTCGGCTCTTCTCAAATCGCCAAAGCCACTGGTCGGCTCACCGAAATCACCCAGGAAATCAACTCCGCCGTCGAAGAACAGGCGTCCGGCGCGCAAGCCGTTGTTCGCGCGATGGACAAAATGCGCGAACTCGTGCAGCAATCCGCATCCAGCTCCACTGAGCTCTCCGCAGCTGCCGAGCAAATGCTCAAGCTCTCGCGCAACCTCCTCGACAGCATGGACCGTTTTGTTCTCGATGGTGCGGCACAAGCTCGCTCGCGTCGCGAAGCTCCAACGACACATTCGCGTCGCCGTGAATCGCAGCGTGACGCAGAAACCGAATACGCCGAACTCACGCGTTCCTGAAACCCATGAAAGCAACGGACAAAGACCTTCAGGTCGTCGGGTTTCGCATCGGGAACGAGACGTTTGGCGTCCGCATCGCTTCGGTGCGCGAAATCGTTCGCGTCCCCGAGATCACTTCGGTTCCGAGCGCCCCCGATACGGTCGAGGGCGTGATCAACCTGCGCGGCAAGATCATCCCCGTGATGGATTTGCGCAAACGCTTCGGTCAGGTCGAAGTTCAACCCGACAAAAAGAACCGCATTCTTGTTGTGGAACTCGAAAACAAACTCGTCGGTTTGATCGTCAACGCCGCATCCGAAGTTCTGAAAATTCCGCCGTCCGAAATCGAACCGCCAGGCAGCGTCTTCGCTGAGGGCGAATCGAACTATGTGACCGGCGTCGGAAAGCTCAAGGGCCGCTTGATCATTCTGCTGGACGTTTCGAAGCTTTTGCAGCACCAGGAAGTTAAAAGACTCGAGGAGGCCGCGGAAACCCTCGCCACTGTGAAGTAGCGCTTCGGCCAGCATTTTTGGCCATTAAGTGAACTCATATCATCGAGGGACGCGCCTATATGGGAACGATAACTGCCCAAATTCAATTGACCGAAGCGGAGCTCAAGCTCCTTCAGACGCTCGTCTATCAGGAATGCGGCATGTTCTTCGACGAGCGCCGCTCTCACTTTCTCAAGGATCGCCTGCAGCGCCGCCTCAAGGCCTGCCAGATGGATTCCTTCTACAGCTACTATCGCCTGCTGACGAGCCGCGAAGGGAAGAACGAGCTCGCCCTTCTGCTGGAAAATCTCACCGTCAACGAAACCAGTTTCTTTCGCAATCGTCCGCAACTCGATCTTTTGCAAAAGAGTGTCCTCGAAGAATTGCTGCGGAAAAAGCAGGAACGCCGCGATTGGACCTTGCGCGTATGGAGCGCCGGATGTTCTTCCGGGCAGGAGGCCTACTCCGTAGCGATCCTGATTTGCGACGCGCTCGCGTATTACTACCTGCGAAATCCGCTTCCTTTTGACATGCCATCTCCGAAGCCCCTCATCCCTCCACCGTGGAAGCTCGAAATCGTTGCATCCGACATCAGCTACGCCAGCCTCCGTTCCGGACAAGAAGGTGCCTATACCGAAACACAGATGGAACCGGTCGACTACACCTGCCGTCTTCGCTATTTCGAGCGCGTCGGCGACAAATACGCCGTCAAAAAACAGCTCAAAGATCTAATTCAGTTCGACTTCCACAATCTCAAAACCGAATTCTTGCCGCGCCGCAACGACATCATCCTCTGCCGCAACGTCATGATCTATTTCGACGAAGCCGAACAAAAGCGATTGATCGAAAAGTTCTGGCACTGCTTGAATCCCGGCGGCTATCTCTTCGTTGGCCACGCCGAAAGCCTTTTCGGCCTCACACAGAAATTCCGCATGGTGCACGAGAACAACGGCACCGCGTACCAAAAACTTGAGGTCAATTCGTGAGCAATCTGCCCGACGATCGCAGCGGCGAGCTCCGCGCGCTCTTTTTCGAGAGTGCGAACGAGCTATTGCAGTCGCTGAACGACGCGGGACTCGAACTCGAGTCGCACCCGACCGACGACGAAGTGATTCGTCGCGTGCGTCGGGCTGTGCACACATTGAAAGGCGATTCCGCTGCCTGTGGCTACTACCAGCTCAGCGAACTCTCGCACGAGCTCGAAGATGTCCTGTCGCCGCAGATCGGTCAGCAGGTCGGTGGCAAACTCGCCGAAGTTGTTCTCGAAGCGGCCGACAGCTTTTCGGCCATGCTCGCCGCGTATCAACGCAACATCGAGCCGCCTCCTGCCGAACCGTTACGCAACCTGATTCGCTCACTCTTGAACGCACCGGCTCAGCCCGAAAAGAAGGCGCCAGAGAAAAAGGTCGCCGCCCAGTTCGCCTGGACCGAATACGAACAGTTGATGATTTCCGAAGCGATCCACCGCGGGGAAACGGTCTACAACGTCGCCTTGCGCATCGACCCAAACAGCTTGATGCACGCCGCCGCCTTCCAACTGATTCGCAACGTCCTCCACGGCTGCGGCACGGTCATCGCACTGCGCCCGGAAGATAATTCCGCCGCCGCAACCGTCGAGATCGTCGAAGCTGCCCTCGCGACTACGCAGCCAGAAGAGCGGCTCTCGCAGCGTTGCCGCATTCCCGCGATCGTCTCCGAATTGCGCATCGAGCGCACGAGCCACATCGAGACCAGCGAGCACGAACTCCTCGGTGACATTCTCGAAGCCCAGGCCGCCGACGCCACGACGCATGCCAAAGATCACGGCCACAACGCAGAATCTTCCAAAGGCGCCGGCCAAGGCTCCGCCGCCGCCGCCGTTGTCGAAAGCACGCTGCGCGTCGATTCCGCACGCATCGACGCCGTCATGAACCTCGTCGGCGAGCTTATCATCGGCAAATCGATGCTCAACCGCACCTTGACCGAATTCGACAAGAGTCATGCGCACGATCCGTTGCGCGGCAAGCTCTCCGACGCTCTCGCTTTTCAATCGCGCGTCCTCGACGAACTACACAAGTGCGTCCTCAAAATTCGCATGGTGCCGGTCGAACAACTCTTCCGCCGTTTCCCGCGTCTCGTTCGGGACGTTGCGAAACAGTGCGGCAAAGACATCGCTCTCGACCTCTCCGGCCAGAACACCGACCTCGACAAAGGCATTCTCGACTCGCTCGCCGAGCCGCTGATGCACATTGTTCGCAACGCCGTCGATCACGGCATCGAAAGCGCTGAAGACCGTATCGCCCACGGCAAAGCCGCGCGCGGCACGATCTTTCTCAATGCCTACCACCAAGGCACGCAAGTCGTCATCGAAGTTCGCGACGATGGCCGCGGCATCGACCTCGCGCAAATTCGCGAGCACGCCATCAAGCGCGGTGTCCTCAAGGCCGAAGACGCGCAGCGCCTCTCCGAAAACGAAGTCATGAATCTAATCTTCGAGCCCGGCTTCAGCACCGCCGCCGAAGTCACCGAGGTATCCGGTCGCGGCGTCGGCATGGACGTCGTCCGCACCGTGATGGATCGCCTCAAAGGGACCGTTCACATCAGCTCGGCCAAGAATCGTGGCACCACCATTCAACTTCGCGCTCCGCTCACTCTCGCGAGCATTCAGACTCTCCTGTTCCGCGTCGGCGGCCGCCTCTTCGCCGTTCCTCTCTCTTCCGTCGTCGAAATCACCCGCATCACCGACGAAGAAATTCACCGCGTCGATCGCCGCGAAGTCCTCCGTCTCCGAGAACAAGTTCTCACTCTCGTACGCCTGAATAAACTCAGTCAGATTCACGCCGTCGATTCGCCGAACGACGAAAGCAAGAAAAAGAAACGCAACTTCGTCATCATTATCGGCGCCGCTGAAAAGCGTTTCGGCCTCCTCGTGGACAACCTCGTCGGCGAAGAGGAACTCGTCATCAAGGCGCTCCCGTCAGACATCATCGCCAGCGACCTCGTCAGCGGCGCATCGATTTTGGGCGACGGCACCGTCGTCCTGATTCTCAACGTCCCGGCCGTCTTGCAGCGATTATCTCGTTCCGTACCCTTGGGAGCCATCGCATGAGCGAAAAGATCCGCGTTCTCGTTGTCGATGATTCAGCGCTCATGAGGAAGCTCATTCCGTCGATCCTCGCCCGCGATCCCGAAATCGAAGTTGTCGGCACCGCGATGGACGGCGAATTCGCCCTGAAAAAAATCGAAGAGCTTCGCCCCGACGTCGTCACGCTCGATCTCGAAATGCCGCGCATGGATGGCATGGAGACGTTGCGCCTCATCATGCGACGCGCTCCGCTTCCCGTGATTCTCTTCAGCACGCACTCCAAAGAGGGCGCGTACTCCACCTTGAAAGCTCTTGCGCTCGGCGCCGTAGATTTCATCGCCAAGCCGACCGACGCTGCCGCCGGCCATCTCGAAAAGATTGCTGACATCCTCATCGACAAAATCAAAGTCGCCAAGCGCGCCACCGGCCGCAAACTTCCTCCGGCCACCGTGCCTATCGATCCTCCTGCGGTACTGAAAAAGGGCGCCCGATCCACAGTCGCTCCTACGCGCATCATCGCTATCGGCGTCTCCACCGGCGGCCCCAACGCGCTGCAATATGTCCTATCGCAGCTGCCAGCCGACTTCCCATGCGCCATCCTCGTCGTGCAGCACATGCCCGAAGGCTTCACCGAAATGTTCGCGAAGCGTCTCGACGAATGCTGTGCGCTCGATGTCAGCGAAGCCAAGTCCGGTGACCTACTTCTCGCTGGCCGGGTTCTCATTTGCCCGGGCAATCGCCACATGATGGTTCGCCGCATGCCCCGCGGTGACATGGCGGTTCTCTCTGACAGTGCGCCGGTCAACGGCCACCGCCCGTCGGTCGACGTTCTCTTCCACTCCGTCGCCCAGGAATTTTCGCTCTCTGCGGTCGGCGTTCTCATGACCGGCATGGGCGAAGACGGCGCCGAAGGTCTCGGCGTGATCAAATCCGCCGGCGGCTTCACCATCGCGCAGAGCGAAGAAACCTGCGTCGTCAGCGGCATGCCTCGCGCCGCTATCACCAAAGGCTACGCGAATCGCGTCATCGCGCTCGAACAAATCGGCAATTTCCTCGCGTCGCAATACGGGCCCGAGCGCCTTGGCGACTCCGAGAAATCCGACAAATCCGAAAAGGATCGTTCCGACAGGAAAGACAAGCTCGACAAATCCGAAAGGACACCAGTTTCTTCCCAGCGCAGCTAACACCGCGCCAGGACGAAGGAGAAGGCCATGCAACAGTTCGCGCCTCTGCACCGTAAAGACAATCAATCCGTCCGCTACCTTGTGGTGGATGACTCCGTATTCGCCCGCAAAAATCTCATCAAGATGATCGAGATGTTCGGCGGCGAAGTGGCTGGCGAAGCCGGCGACGGCCTCACCGCCATCGCGGAGTTCAACCGCACCAAGCCCGACATCGTGCTCATGGACATCACCATGCCGCAGATGGAGGGCATCGAAGCGGTCGAACGCATCGTGCGTCAGCACGCCGACGCGCGTATCGTCATGGTCAGCTCCGTCGGCTACCAGGAAAACATTCTCGCCGCTCTCCAAAAGGGCGCGAAGCACTTCGTCCAGAAACCCGTCAAGGCCGAGGTGTTGTACGAAATTCTGCGCTACGTGCTCAGCGACGACCCCAACGCGGTCGGCGCTCCCGTCGCGCTCGCAGGAGAACGACGCGCATGAGAATGGAACTCATCCAGCCCTTCATCAACGCCGCCGACGCCGTCTTCTCTGAAATGCTCCAGGCGCCGACGAAGATCAACGATCTCTCCATGGACGAGGAGACCTATCGCCGCAAAGGCGTCGCCGCCCATATTCTCTTCAAAGGCGATATCGAGGGCCGCGTCGTCCTCGACATCGCTCCCGAAGTCGCCTACAAAATTGCCAGCCATCTCACCGGCGGCACCGTCAACGAAGGCGAACAAATCGCGCGAGAAACCGTCTGTGAACTCGCCAACATGGTCATCGGAAATTCCGTCACACTGCTCAACGATCAAGGCTTCCGCTTTAAAGTCTTTCCGCCCGAAATTCACACGACCGCCGAAGGCCTCGCCGGAAGCTCCGACACCGAAACCATGGTCATCTGCATCGACACTCCGTGCGGCGAAGTCTTCCTCAACATCGCCATGCACTACATGCGCCGCCGCCGAAAAGAACGCGACGCCGTCGCCGTCGATTAAATCGCGAACCGTA
>DATAMU010000098.1:0-8818 GCA_036266605.1 Candidatus Acidiferrum sp.
ACTTTTCATGGCCTATCCCGGCGTCTTCATGCTCGACGACGCCACAATTTTCAAAGCTATGGGCCAGGCCGCGAAACACTCCGGCCTCATCTGCATGCACGCCGAGAACGGCGGCGCCATCGATGTCATCGTCCAGCAAGCCCTCGCCGAAGGAAAAGAGCTCCGAAGTATCACGCGCTCACTCGCCCCACCACCGCCGAAGCCGAAGCCACCTCGCGCGCCATCGCCCTCGCCGAAATGGCCAACTGTCCCGTCTACATCGTCCATCTCTCCTGCAACGACGCCCTCGAAAAAGTTCGCGAAGCCCGCGACCGTGGCGTCCCCGCCTACGCCGAAACCTGCCCGCAATATCTCTATCTCTCACTCGAAAATATGAACGTCCCCGGCTTCGAAGGCGCCAAGTACGTCTTCACCCCGCCGCTCCGCGAAAAGTGGCATCAGGAAAAACTCTGGCAGGGACTAACGCAAGACACGCTTCAAGTCGTCTCCACCGATCACTGCCCGTTCTGCTTCAAAGATCAAAAACAACTCGGCAAAGACGACTTCACAAAAATTCCCAACGGCGGCCCCGGCATCGAACATCGCCTCAGCCTCATCTACACTGGCGGCGTTCACGGCAAACGCTTCTCGCCCAATCGTTTCGTCGAAGTCTGCTCAACCTCGCCAGCAAAACTCTTCGGTCTCTTCCCGCGCAAAGGCACCATCGCCGTAGGTTCCGACGCCGACATCGTCCTCTTCGATCCCACCCACAAAGAAGTCATCAGCGCGCAAACCCATCACATGCGCGTCGACTACTCCATGTTCGAAGGAATCCAGATCCAGGGCGCCGCCAAAACCGTCCTATCCCGCGGCCGCACCATCATCGACAAAAATCAATTCACCGGCCGCCCCGGCTCCGGCCAATTCCTCCGCCGCCAAACCTACGCCGGCCTCGGCCTCTAATCGTCCGCCTTCCACAATCCTCAACGAAGGATTTTGGGTGCCGCACCATCAGTTTTTAGAGGGTGCGGATTTAGATTCAACCTCGCCGTGTTGATGCCTCTCAATCCGCTGTCCGGGCTCTGTGATCTCTGCGTACTCTGTGGTGAATCCCGAATCCTCATTCTTTACTCGGTGTCGCTTGTTCTATGTGTCCGCAGACACCTCGAAGGCATCGAACAAGTACCAACCTTGCCGCCGGCGCACAGGCGTCAGTGTGCGCATTGATCCGCCAAATCATCGTCACGGGGATTTTTCGTTGGCCGAGCAATCAATCAATGAACACGACCTCCAAGGCTGGTGTCCCGACTGCAGCCCGTACCTGATCGCCGCGGCTGTGATGATCCCGACCTTCATGGAAGTGCTCGACACCGCGATCGCCACGGTCACCCTGCCGCACATCGCCGGCAGCCTCTCCGCCACAACCGACGAAGCCACCTGGGTCCTCACGAGTTATCTCGTTGCAAACGCCGTCGTCCTTCCTGCCAGCGGATGGTTTTCCCTCAAGTTTGGCCGCCGCAACTTTCTCGTCTTCTGCATCATCGTCTTCACAATTTTTTCCTTCCTCTGCGGCGCCGCCACCAGTCTTGGGATGATCCTGCTCGCACGCGCCGCGCAGGGCGCCGGCGGTGGTGCGCTCCAGCCGCTCTCTCAGGCGATTCTTCTCGAAAGTTTCCCGCCGCAAAAACGCGGCATCGCAATGGCCCTCTTTGGTCTCGGCGTCGTTGTCGCTCCGATCATCGGCCCGACACTTGGCGGCTGGCTCACCGACCAATACTCGTGGCGCTGGGCCTTCTACATCAACATTCCCGTAGGCATCCTCGCCGTCTTCATGGTGTCACGCTTCGTCAAAGATCCTCCCTACATCCAACGTGCAAAGGTCGGCCGCATCGATTCCATCGGCCTCGGCCTGCTCGCGATCTGGATCGCCGCGCTGCAAATAATCTTGGACAAGGGCCAGGAGGACGATTGGTTCGGCGCAATTTGGATTCGTTGGGCACTTGCCATCATGATCGCCGGACTCATCGCATTTCTCATCCGTGAATTCAAAGCGAAACAGCCGATCGTTCGCCTGAAAGTCTTCAAGGATCGCAATTTCGCCTTCGGCTGTTTGTTGATCGGCCTTTTCGGCGCCGTAATTTATGGCGTCATCACGATTCTTCCGCTCTTCTATCAAACCGTTCTCGGCTACACCGCCAGCGCCTCCGGCATCGCCGTCAGCCCGCGTGGCATCGGCGCGATCGTAATGATGCCAGTCGTCGGTATCCTCAGCGACAAAATGGACAACCGCTGGCTTATCGCCATTGGCTTCGCACTTTACGCATGGGTCAGCTTCTGGATGGCCGGGCTCACGCTGCAAATGTCGCAATGGTCGCTCATCTGGCCAATCGTCTTGAGCGGCGCCGGCGCCGGCCTCATTTTCGTCCCGCTATCCACCATCACGATGGGCACGCTCAGCAACGAACAAATCGGAAACGCCAGCGGCCTCTACAATCTCATCCGCAACATCGGCGGCAGCATCGGTATCTCCATCGTTAACACCATCGTCACGCGCCACACGCAAATCCATCGCGCCGATTTCGCTCGCTATTTCACTCCCTCGCGCATCTTGCATCATCCGTTCGGGATACACGCTGGACCGACTCTCTATCATGTCGGGCCGAACGTGGCGCGGCTCAAAAATCTGGCGCAGATCGCCAACGGTCTCGACGTGCAAGCCACCGTCTACTCCTACGTGGACGACCTGCGCTACGTCGCTGTCTTGTGCCTGGTCTGCATCCCGATCGTCTTCGCTGTGAAAAGTGTGAAACGCAAGAAAGGTGCCGCCGTTGCGGCGCATTGACGACGCGGGTGCGACTAAGAATTAGTGAGAAATTTCCATGAGCTCCTGCATCTAACGACTCGAGGCCACCGGTGATCGAAGAAAAAGAATACGATCAGCTTCGCGACGAAATTCAGCGCCTTCGCGACGAACAACAGCGTCTCCGCGACGAGCAAGAAAAACTGCGACGCGACGCCCACTCCCAAAACGGCCATGGCGGCGACAAAGAGGGCTCGAAAGACACGCGGGGCGAAGTCTCTTCGAGTCGAGATGCCGGGCAACGCAAACCTGCCGACCAAAAGGTCAAGTCTTCTTTAGACGACAAAAACAAGAACGAAAAGGGAAAGGACGAAGGAAATCAGGACGAGCCCAGGCCGCCACTGAAGGATCGCGCCCGCACATACGTCCTGACGCACCGCAGCGGAGTTCTTCTCGCCGCCGCCGGTTTCGTCGTCGCCGTCATCGCCATCGTCTTTCTCGTGAACTATCTCGACTCCTACGAGAGCACCGATGACGCGCAAGTTGACGGCCATCTCAACGCTGTCAGCGCGCGCATCGCTGGCACCGTCACTGGCGTCTACGTGGACGACAATCAAACCGTCGCCGCGAATCAACTCGCCGTTGACCTCGATCCCTCCGACTACCAAACCGCGTTCGATTCCGCGAAAGCCAGCTACGAGCAAGCCATCGCGCAATTCCACGCAGAAAACCCCAATGTCCCGATCACCGAAACCTCAAACCTCACCGCCATTTCGTCTGCGGGCGCTGACGTTGCCGCCGCTCAGGCTGCGGTGATTGCCGCAGAACAAGACTACCAAGCCAAGCTTGCGTCCGTTCGTGAGGCCGAAGCCAACAACAACAAAGCGCAGACCGACGTCGAACGCTATCGCGCTCTCGTGATTCGCGAAGAGATTTCGAAAGAAAATTACGACACGATCGTCGCCACCGCAAAAACGCAAGCCGCCGCTGTTGATGCCTCGCGAGCTTCAGCCGAAGCCTCTCAAAAAGCGATCGATCAAGCCCGCGCGCAGCTTCTGCAAGCACAGAGCAAACAAGACGAAGCCAACAAAAACGCGCCCCGCTCCGTCGCCGTTCGCCGCGCTCAACTGGCCGGCCGCGAAGCCGCCGTACTCGCCGCCAAATCCCAAATGGGGCAGGCGCAGCTCAATCTCTCCTATACAAAAATTTTCGCGCCCGTCGCCGGTGTCATCAGCCAAAAAACTGTCGAGGTCGGCCAGCGCATTCAACCCGGCGAAGAGCTCTTCACCATCAGCCAGCTCGATGACATCTGGATCACCGCTAATTTTAAAGAAACGCAACTCCGCAAAATGCACTCCGGCGAAAAAGTCGATATCCACGTGGACGCCTACGGCCGTACCTTCCGCGGCTACGTCGAAAATATGCCCGGCGCAACGGGCTCAGTCGCAAGCCTCCTCCCACCCGAAAACGCCACCGGCAATTTCGTCAAAGTCGTTCAGCGCCTCCCCGTCCGCATCCGCCTCAACCAAGGCGAAGACCCGCAGCATTTGCTTCGCCTCGGAATGTCCGTCGAACCCAAAGTCTGGCTCCGCTGAAACACCTCCAGTTTTTCGACTCAATAAAAAAACCGGCCGGAGCAATCTAGCTCCGGCCGGTTCCTCACAATCGATTCTGCTTCGCTCTAGTTGAAGTCCGGATGTCCCCAATCAAACATCCCGAACAGGTCGCCGATTGCCGGCGAGTTCAGTGGCACATACGGATTCTTGCCACTCCGCGGTTCAGCGAGGTTGTCCCGGCTGCGTTTGCTGATCGTTGGCAGGCTCCAGTTACGCTCGATGAATTTGAGAATGGAAACGTGATCGTAGTACACGTGTTGAACTCGACCACCGACAGAGTATGGTGAAACTACAATCAACGGGATGCGCGTTCCGTCGCCGAAAAAGTCCAGCGGCTGGATGTATCCGGAATCGTAGTAGCCGCCGCCTTCATCCTCGGTGACAAAAATCGCCGTCTCCTTCCAGAGGCTTGGGTTCGCCTTGACCTCATCGATGATCTTTTTCACGAACCCCTCGTAGAGATTCCACTTGGAAGATGCAGGGTGGCCATCGACCCATCCGCTGGGTTTCACATAAGAAACCGCCGGGAGAGTTCCATTCGCGATGTCCTTGTACAAGTCAACCGTATCCACCAGGTGCGTCGTGCGGATCTTGTCGTCCGTCATGATCTGCGTCTGGTATTGAAACGGGTTGCAGATGTTGCAGTATTGATCGCTATTCGCGCCAACGGTGCCGTAGTTCAGCTGGTATTTGTCGCCTAGGTACGCATTCCACTGATCCCCGTAGTATTTCCAGGAGACTTTGTGCTCCAGCAGTACGTCCGCGATGCTGCGCTGCTTCGTCGGCGGAATCGTGAACACGGTATTGCTCTTATTCAAGTCAGTGTAGGCGTTCGATCCATCACCAAAATATCCGGGATTGTAGTTGTTCAGCAGGTAGTACGCGCCTGGAGCGCATTTCGGGTCTACTTCGTACGGCAGGCTGCTGAGGTAGCCTAGGATCGCCGAGACGCCCGGCGCATCTGAATCCGAACAGTTGCTGTAGGTGCCACCGCCAGAAGAGGGCGACCCAAATGAACCGGCGCCGTATCCGTCTTCGGTGTACCAATTGTTCGTTCCACTCTGCGGATCCGGATTTTCGATTTCATCCACCGTGCCTTCATTCGCCGTACCCTTGGCTACGAGTTCATTGTGGGGCGGAGTTGCTGGATTCCCGTCTTTGTCGCTGAAGAACAGTGCGTCAGCGAACCCCAGCATTAGGCTGTTTGCGCCGGTACCACCAGCCACGGGCTGATGATAGTTGTCGGACATCGTGTAGTGATCCGCTAGGAACTTCGTGTACGGCGCGTCGCCATCCTGCATGTTGTAAAAGCCCATCGCTGTGGAACCTTCACCGGTGGACAAGTCATCGAATCCAGCCGGTTGTGGTTTTCCGTTTGTGCCGGCTCCGACGCTTACCTCGACCCAGGGAAACAGGTCCCCCTTGCAGCCGCTTGGGTTAGCGTTTGTCGCATAACTGATGTTGCAATCCATCTGCTGCCACATCTGATAGAAACGGTGCACCGGGCTGGCAGCGTAGGAATCATACGGAAAAGTCTTGGAAGTGAGCTGAAACGGTCCCGGCGGCAAATTCTTCACATTCGTGATGCGCATGTCGGGTGTGCGAGACGTCTGGCCGGTCCCGCCCGTAGTCAGGAACTGAATGTAATCGTCAGGCAGTCCGTTTTCCGATGCTTTTGCGTCTGCTAGATTCGAGATGGGTGCGTCCTTCGGCCCCCCCACAAGCGGTGCCGGCAGAACGTCATACAGCGATTTGGATCCGGGACTCTCCTGAAATGTGTCCTTATCCTCGGCCGAATTTTGATGGGCAAGAGCGAATTTTGGGCCGGGCGTTCCGTCAGCTTTGATGATCCCTTTGGACAGCAGATTATCGATGTGCTGGCCTTTTTTTGGTACGTAAGTCGCGAAAATGTGATCGAACGTGCGATTTTCTCCGACGATGATGATGACGTGCTTGATCGGCGAGGTGGTCTTTCCGTCGTTGCTGTCACCGTCGGCGGCGCGGACTGGTGCGGCGACAAGCAGTTGTGATGCTACGACTGCAGCGAGGACTTGCTTTGTGGTCGGCAAGTATTTTCGCCAGTGGGACGAGCGCGATTCCATCGATACAACCTCCATCCAGGACGTGTCGCGCAACACAGCGGGTGGGGGACTGTTCACGCGCGCAACGGTTGTAGTCGCGTGGTGTTACAGAGGCGAGACGGAGAGATGAACTCGCGGACAAACTATGTCAAGAAACGAGTCATTACGATCAGCGGCGAAACTTTTCGTTTCGAGTGAGTTGAAAAACTTATAACTTCCTTACAAAAAAGTTGCGATCAGGTCGGCTTCCTTGAAAAATTGTCGTAGCTTGCGGCAATCCTGCGGATTTCGTCGAGCGTTTGATCGCGCTTCAGTACGCCGTCCTCGAGAACGACTTCAAGTTGATCGTCGTTGCGGTTGGGACCGTTCGTGTTCGTGATCGTCTCGAATTCTTGCCCGTGCTTGAGCAGAATGAATCGGCCGGCGCGGGAGTCTTTTCCTGGATCGGTTATCGGCTGTTTGTAGACGTCGTGCCATTCACCATTGATATCGATTGCCGAGCACTTCAGCGCAAATCGCAGGGTGTCACGATTCAACTGCTGCAAAAGCGCACCACCCATGCCGAAACTCCAGTTGTCCATCGACCAACCGCGCCGCGTAAGCTGCGAAATCATGTTCTGAATCGTGTGGTAGTTAACGCCATCTCCTTGAATGAAGCGCACTTGCGGCGCGATGACCTTCCACCCCTTGCGATTGACCTCGAATCCAAACTTTTCCGCCGCGATGTTGAAAATTTCTTCCAATACAAGCACCGCGTCGCCGCTATCCGGACGAATCACGAGCGTTCCGTTGCGCTGCATCACGCGATCATGCAGCTTGCCGCCCCACAAGTTGCGGACCGCGCCGAAGATATCGTATGAATCGCTGACGCACGCGACGATTCCTTCCGGCACGTTGTTCAGCATGTTTTCGTACGCATCGACTTCGTGTTCTCGGCCCCACGATGTAATCGTCGAATGCTCCGACGCCGGGATGCTGACGCCGGCCATCTCCGCGCCGTAATACTGCTGCAGTAGTTCGATCGCGGCGAGATTGTCGGTGCCGACGAAATTAAAAAGGTGCGCCGCACCGCCGATGGCCGCAGACTCACGGCTCGACACTCCACGGAATCCAAAATCATGCAGCTTGAATGGAAGTCCCGTCGGATCGCCAGTTCTTTCCAGAGCCTCGCCAACAATCTGTTTGATCGCGCGGCTCAGGGTGGCGACCGTCACGGGATACCACACTTGCAGCAAAATCGTTTCGGCCCAATTCGTCAGCCAATAGAATTCGGGATCGGTGTTCTCGATCGTCACAATCGCGTTCTGCGCCGCGACGACCGATCCTTCCTTCACAGCCTTGATGCGCAAGGGGAGCCTTCCACCGTGCTTGGCGTAGAGACTCTTCCAACCTTCGTAGTTAAAACCCTTGGGATTGTTCGAGAAATGTTTGTCCGCGAACTTGGCGGCTTCCTCAACATCTTCGAGCGTAAAAACCTTGCCTGCGAAATTCGACTTCACGATGTACTGCAATCCGGCCATTTCCGAATGATCGAAAAATCCACCGCGAGAACAGAGATAAGAATAAATGTGCCGCGTGTTCGCAGGGTATTGCCACCAATGCGTGAGCTTATAACTGTCGGTATTCAGAATCGGATTGAATCGCAGCGGCTGAATGGATTTTCTCCCTGGCGCAAACGCCGGAAACGAAATGAGTTGAGCGCGATGAATTCTGATTCGCGCGTTTTTGTTCACTCGCTTTGCTGCAGCGCCCCTGAGCGCCGAGGCATCATAGCGGTAGTTCCAGTGTAAAGGAACCGTGCCTGCATCGTTGGCCTCGCGCGCTCTACGCAGCTTGGCGCGTACCGTCCACTTTGGGCGCATTCGACAGGCGCACGAGGCGGAGCGAATGACGGACCAGGTTGTAAACCGCGATCGCGGCGAAGATGATTGCGGCGTAGACGCCGATCTGATTCAGAATCTCAGCGGTTTTGCGGAAGCCTTCGGCCTGCGATGCGTCGGAAGTCAGAATAACCCACGGTCCGCTTTTCAACACGGAGTAGAGAATCACGAGCCATGCAATCGCGGTTAGCGCACGATATGCAACCATCACGCGGAGCCAATCGGGGCGAATCAAATTGACGAAGCCTTGCAGAATTCCGAGGCAGGCAAGCCCCACAACAGGCCAATAGAATTGATGCCAGATCGGGGCAGCCTTCAGAAACGCTGCGGCGGGGCCGAAGATGAGGAATGGAGCGCCCTGCGCAACACGCAGCCACATCAAGGCAATGCCGAGGGCCACAATCTGCGCGACCGAATCCATTCGTGAAACGCGGCCCGAATCACCCTTCGCTTTCGACTTCA